>CALFIE010000066.1 GCA_937876095.1 uncultured Flavobacteriales bacterium
AAAATGCACAGAACTCAAATTTTAGCACCAAATCATTACCTACTGCTTCTTATGTTAAAAATATAGAAGACGATTCCTGGACTAAAAACTATACTTGGTACGACACCAAAGCAAGACCCATAGGTTCCCACTCCATCAATTATATGGGTGGTTACACCAAAACAGAAACTGAGTTAGACTTTGCAGGAGTAGTGAAGAAAAACATTACCTATCACAAAAAAAATAACAATGTTAGCTATGCGGGAGTAACAGTAACTGAAAATTTTGAATACGATACCCAAAATCGATTGAAAAAACATTGGCATCAAGTAGATGATAATGCTTCTGTGTTACTTTCAGAGAAGACTTATGATGAGACATCTCAGCTCGCGAACAATAAAATTGGAAATAATCTTCAGAGTGTAGATTATACCTATAATATCCGTGGCTGGCTCACAGGAATCAACCCTTTGCAAATGGGAATTCCCAATCTTAGTGAGAAATTATTTTCTTACAAAATAAAATATACCCAAAAAGAGGGTATCAATAATCCCGACCCTTCTCTCTTTCCTGGTAAAAATGTCGTGGGTAGATTTAATGGTAATATTGCGGAAGTAGATTGGAGAACGGTAAAAGAAATAGGAGTTTATCCATCTATTACTCCCGAAAGGTACGGATATTCCTACGATGCACTCAATAGATTATCTGCAGGTTTTTATCAACGACCAAACAATCCTTACAGCAAGGAAAATATTGAATCATTATCTTATGACTTGAACGGAAATATCTATAATTTATATAGAACCTCTGTAATTGAAGCAGGTGCAACTACTGCAACTCTTATTGATAATTTAAACTATCAATATACTGGCAACAGACTCAATGTAGTGAATGATGTTTCGGGTAATTCTACAGGATATGAGGTGAATCAAAGTCCCATAACATATGACAGTAATGGAAATATGAAAAGTTTATTGGCGAAAAATATTTCAAGCATTACCTACAACCACCTTAACCTACCGAACGTCATTAACAACGGAATTGGAGGACAGCTAATCTCCAATATAAAATACAAATACCGAGCAGATGGAGTGAAAGTGGCTAAAACCACCTATCAAAGTATAATCGGTATGAATTCAAATATCACTACCAATACAACTTCTGACTACTTAGATGGTTTTCAATATTTTACCTCCACAGTTTATCCACCACCATCAGGAGGAGGAGGTTCTTCGAGTTTAATGGCAATAAAATCAAAAGAAACAGCAGTAGCTTACGAAAGACAAGCATTTTCAATTAATGAGTCGGTGAAGCTGGTACAGATGCTCCCATCAAAAGATCCTAGTTTACAATTTTTCCCAACAGCAGAAGGATTTTACGATTATCAAAAAAATCAGTACATTTACCAATACAAAGACCACCTAGGAAACGTAAGGCTTAGTTATGCCCGAAACAGCGCAGATGTAA
>CALFIE010000067.1 GCA_937876095.1 uncultured Flavobacteriales bacterium
TTGTATGATAATATTAAGAATGATGCTTTAGTAACAGCAATCATATCCGCATCTAATACCGATGCAGCAGCTACACCTGGTAATGACGAATCTTCTTTGCTCACTGCGCTAGACAACCTACGAAAAGGAGCCTCATTCAGCAATTTCCAAATCACCACCTACACCTACGACCCATTGATTGGAGTTCGGAGTATCACACCACCAAGTGGAATAAGAGAGTTGTATAAATACGATTCTGCGAATCGATTAAAACAAGTGGTTGATATCAATGGTAAAATTTTGAAAGAATACGAGTACAATTACAAACAATAAATCGCAAAGCCATGAAGAAAATAAAAACCCTATTCAGTTTATTGTTTGTTTCAAGTCTTTACTTTGCACAAACATTACCAACCACCGAAAACTACATTCAGTCACGGGTGTATTTAGAAGCAGTAACTACCACCAATACCACTGCTAAACAAGCACAAACCGTTCAGTATTTTGATGGATTGGGAAGACCCAAACAAGTGGTGAGCGTAAAAGCTTCACCTACCCAGAAAGATGTAGTAACGCATATAGAATACGACCAATTTGGTAGACAGACCAAAGACTATCTACCTGTTCCACAATCGGGAACCCAAAACGGTGCTATTTATGCAACACCTTTAGCCAATGCAACCTCTATCTATGGCAATGAAAAAATCTTTTCAGAGAAAATTCTGGAGAACTCCCCATTAGATAGAATACTACAACAAAAACAAGTAGGAAACGATTGGCAAACCAAACCGGTAAACTTTGGTTATGATGCCAACAACGGAAACGAAGTTAGAAAATACACCACGACTACCACTTGGAGCAATGGCGCAACCACTTCTATCTTAACGCTATCAGGAAACTATGCAGCCAACCAGCTCTACAAAAACACGGTAACCGATGAAGACGGCAATACAAGTATTGAGTTTAAGAACGGACAAGGACAAACCCTACTGGTAAGAAAAAACGATGGCTCTCAAAATGTAGACACCTATTATGTGTACAATGAGTATGACCAATTGGCTTTTGTCATATCTCCTTTAGCAGCAGTAAATACAACAATAGATCAAACTATTTTAGACCAACTTTGCTACCAATACCGATATGATGGCAGAAACCGATTGGTAGAAAAGAAACTTCCTGGCAAAGGATGGGAATATATGGTTTATGACGGGCAAGACCGCTTAATCTTAACCAGAGATGCTAATTTACTTGCATTAGGACAATGGCTTTTCACCAAATACGATATGTTTGGTAGGGTAGTTTATACAGGAATAACCACCGCAGGAGCTAGAAACTCCGTTCAAACTACGGTGAATGGTTTTACAGGACTTGCAGCATCTAATAATGTCAGCAGAACTGCAGCCGTAGGATTTTCTAATAGTGGAATGAGTGTATATTATGATAATGATGGCACTAAGAATTATCCTACCATCATTACCAAACTGCTTTCGGTGAATTATTACGATACCTATCCTATTGGTACCCCAACTATTCCGAGTAGTATTATTGGTCAGACCGTGCTTACCCAAAATGCACAGAACTCAAATTTTAGCACCAAATCATTACCTACTGCTTCTTATGT
>CALFIE010000068.1 GCA_937876095.1 uncultured Flavobacteriales bacterium
GGGGTAACCTGAGTAAAATAGATACAGGTTTCTCATTGACCTGTAAAAAATAATGCAGGGTAACCTGCGTAAAATAGATACAGGTTTCTCACTAACCTGTAAAAAATAACGCAGGGTAACCTGCGTAAAATAATACAAGGTTGGACAAACAACCTGTAAAAAATAATGTAGGGTTATTTTTTAAGTATTTTAGAACTCTAAAAACAGATTTACAAAAAATAGCAATTGATTTTCAATTGTTTATATAACTTCTGTGATTTTCTTTTTTCTTTTCAGAGCTCTGGAAGAAGAACCGTCGATTTTAACAGCAAGATGTGTCTTTGTATATACAAACTTTTCAAGTTTGATACACAAAAACGCTCTTGCCTTTTTTGCAAAAAGGGGAAAAAACTTCGGAACTCGTTTTTTTTTTCGTTGAAAATATTTTGCTTTTGAAAAGAAAAAAAATAGTTCTAAAATTCCAAAAATTTGTTTTTAAAATCTGCTGTTGTTGTCGCTGTTGTAAATGTTAAAATGTGGGTAAAATGGCGATGGCAAAAGCTTCGGCTTTATCCATATTTTAATATTTTCGTGTTTTGATAACCTCGTTTCCAATCGAAGAACTGCACTAAAGCGATGGCGCATTTTTTCCTTTGAACGGGTGGGAAGCGTTGGCGAAAAAGTCTTTTTCTTGGGCTGGAAAGATTCGGGAAAGTTGTTGGCTAAAAGCGTTGGCTGTGGAGTTTTTTTTTCAAAAAACGGAACAAAGGAAAGCATTTTACATAATCCCAAATTATAGGCAAAAATGCGGTTGGCTTGCCTGTAACGAAGCTTCAGCGGAGTGGAAGGCAACGGTTTGCGTGGGCAATTTGCGTATAATTTTGATTATGTAATTTGCTGTGGCATAAAGCGAAGGGCAGGTTTTGGCAAAGCTTCGGAGGAAAATGTCTTTTTTATTCGGAGGGCGGGATATTTAATTCAAAATGCAAGCGTTGGACTTTTATTTTATCGGGTGATATTGATTGATTGCTGTTTGTAACGCATTAATTCCTGTTTCTCTGTATTTTTCTGTTGTATCTGCGTGTTTGTGTCCTGCAAAGTATTGGACTTTTCTCAGATTTTCGCCCTGGTCTAATTTCAGTTTGATAACGCTTTGTCTGATTTTCACGCTCGTTATTTTCTTTATAAAACCTTTCTGATAAGTTGATACCAAATAATTGATGTCGTCTTTCGTGATTGCTGAACCGAGTTTATTCAGTAGAAAAAAAGAAGTTTTTTGTCTTTCTAATTTCTCTCTTTCTTCTTTTAAATACTCATAAAATAATAGTATTTGTTCTGCTTTTAAATCTAATATTCTTTCGTTGGTAATTCCTGTTTTCCGGACTTTTATTTTTGCGTTTTTAAGATCTAAGTTTTCAATCTTTAATCTTTCAATTTCTCCAACCAATAACGCCTGATTTACCAGTAAACTCATTATAATTTGATTCCTTTTTTCTAAAATCGGATAACGTTCTTTTCTCGGTTCTAAAAGCTTTTGCAGTTCTTTTTCCGTGAGTAATTCCTGTAATTGGATTGGGTTTTCTTTGCCGTCTTTTATCTTGATATTTAATGCAATATTTGTTTTTACTTTTCTGATATTTACTAAATAATCGTAGTATTTTTTGATGGCATAAATGGTTCTTTTTACGCTTTGTGGATTGTAGCTTTTTCTTAATAATTCCACATATTCCATTAGATTTTGATAGTTTAGTTTCTCAGGATTTCTATAATGCTTTTTAAACTTTTCTATTTCGTAGAGATAGTTTTTTACAGTTCCTTCAGATAATTCATTTTGCAGATAATTTTCCAGTTCCATAATTGATTCTTGTATAGATTTGGGTAGTTCCTAAATATTCGTGTCCTAAAAAATCTCTCACTTTCTCAAGTTCCATTCCTTGCTCTAATAACTGTGTTGCAATCGTATGTCGCAAACAATGAAGCGTAAAACCTTTATTATTCAGCTCTGCTTTTTTCAACAGTTTTTTAAATTCTTCATAGATTCTTGTTGCCGTAATATCCAATAAATATTCTTTTCCTTCAGATGAAAAAATAAAACTTTCTATATCTTTTTTCACCTGTTTTGTAAACGGTATAACTCTTCGCTTTTTACCTTTTCCTTTTCTGATATACAGTAGATTATTTTCTAAATCTATATCTGTAATTTTCAGTTCTCCCGCTTCATTTCTTCGTAATCCACACGCATAACATAGGTGTAAAATAATTGCTTGTAGCTTATTGCTTTTGGCATATAGCTTTTCAATTTCTTCGTCTGTAAATACCTTTCTTTCTTCAGATTTCGGAGCTTTTATTTTCAACTGATAAGGACTTATTTTTATCGTTCCGATTCTTTGCAGATAATCAAAATAGAGTTTGATTGCCAGTAAAATTGTGTGAAGATAATTATCGCTTAAAGGCTTTTTTGTTCTTGGACTTATGACCGTTTTCAGATAAGAATAATAATCTAAAATATCCTTGCTTTGAACTTCAAAATTTTCTTTCCGGATATATCTCAAAAACTTTGCAATCTGCTTTGAATAGGAGTTTGTAACGGTTTTGCAGTAGCCTAAATTCTGTAATTCTTTTCTAAAGTGTATGATTGTTTCATTCATTTGTTATTAAGTATGACGGTTTTGCTTACTCATTATTTTGTGTTTTTCCGAACGCTAACAAACTTTCCTTTATTCATAAGACTTTGTCAGTATTCTAGCGTTCGTTTTGCTTCCGTTTGGCGTTCGCTTGCGTTCGGTGCGTAGCCGCACTGGCAATTTATTTTTTCTTCTTCAGCTCTTCTAACTGCTTGTTAAAAGCTTCTTTTAAATCTTTTCTAACTTTCTGAATATTATCACTATAAGATATTTTATACTTAAATCCTTTATTCGCAAAACCGATTTGTTTTAAATATTCCAATCGTACCAATTCATTCAGATAGAACTGTAATTGCGTTTTCTTAAATCCTGTAACCTCCATCGCATCAAACCGTGTGAAGCTTTCTTCTTTAAAGGCTTTCTTCAACTTCTCAAAAAACTGTCTCAGACTTCCGTCCAGCTCGTCAATCTTCAAAATAATACTCTCGAATAATATTTCTACTGCATTCTCAATATCTTCGATTTCTGTAACTAAAAAGTCGTTTTTAACTTCTCTCTGGAACTGATGGATTAATGTGATTTGCTTAATAATGGATTGAAACATTTCATTTAAACGCCTTTTATTCTTTACATTATTTGGGAGCTGTATTTGTGTTGCAAACGGATTGATAACCTCGTAATGCTTTAAATTCCGCACGATTTTTTGTATAAAGTTTATTGCTTTTTGCTCTTCGTTTTTATCGACTTCTCCGGCATTTCTGCGGTTCTGATAATTGATGATTTTCTCCGTTTGTTCCTCACTTTCATTGATGGCGATAATAAAACTGCGGTTCATATTATCCTCATACAATTCGCCTTTTGTAGTTGCTGACAAAGAACTGAACTGTCCTTTTACAATTTTATTAGTCGATTTATTATTTCCTTTTTTGTCTTTAATACTCGTTAAACTGCTTAATATTTGATTCGATATTAGTTCCCTTAAAGCATATAAAGCATCTTCTTTTAAACCGTCAAGATCTTCTATAATGATGATTTTCCCGAACAGATCAAACTCGCCCCAATTGTATAAACTTGATTCTGTAATTCGAGTAAATCTTAAAACATCTTCTTGGGGCATTAAGTCCGCAATCCTGCTTATAATGTGGGTTTTTCCGCTTCCGCTTGAACCCTGTACAATTCCGTGTAATGGATTTTTATTTAAGTAACTTATCGTAATCAAAAACAATAATAATCTGCTGTTTTCTTCGCCGATAATTCCTCCTTTTTCAATTAATTGATTCAGGTTCTGAAGTAAATTTTTCTGCTCCAAAAAGTCTATGGTACTTAGTTGATGGTTGTTGGTTGTCGGCTGTTGGATTTTCTTTTCTTCAGTAATTTTTTTTGGTTCTTCAGATGAAAGAAAAATATCTTTTCTATTCTTCAGTAATTCTGTAAATATTGTTTCATCGTGTAATTGTAAAGTTTCATTTACATCATTATTCGGCAATTCTACGCTTGTAATTACTAATTTCTCATTACTAATTCCTAATTGCTTTGCGTATTTTTCTACTGCGGTTTTTCCTGCTTTATCCTGGTCAAAACAAAAAATGATTTCCTCCAGTTCCGGAAGTTCTTTTATTGCTTGTAAAATTTCCTCGTTCAATCCATTCGTTCCAAAACAACTTATCAGACTGTAATTGTCCCTTATTTCTTTTATCTGGAGTAAACTTGCACAATCAATAATCGCTTCCGTCAATATCAGTTTCCTGGTTTCTGCCTTTGGATAACCTGGATAGATTCCTTTTCTGTCTTTCAGATAATAATGTTTCGCTCTATCGTCATTTAAAATACTTCTGAAGTATAATCCAGTCACTTCATTTTTTTTATTTCTCAGCGCAAAACAGATACACCATTTCGCAAACGGACTATAGCCTTTTTCACCTGTTCTGCTGTTGATTTGTCCTTTATCCTGCAATAACCCAACTTCTAAAGCTTGCTTTAATAATTCTTCTGTTTTCCTTTCCCCGTGATGGAACTGACCAGAGTTGTAACCAGTCTCTAAAATGGAGTTGTCGAGATTCCTTTTTTCTAGATATTCTTTCGCAGGCTTACTGTTGCTTATCGCATTCCTAAAATATTGGAACATATTGGTAAGGAACTTTTCTTTACTTATCTCTTGGTTTCTGGAACTTGGATTTAAAATCTCTTCAGTTTTTTTTATTGCTTCGTGTTTTGTGCAATTTTCCTTGTTCATTATAAAATCTATCACGTCCATACTTTTGCCGTGGGTCTTGCAATTACTGCTAAAGCAATATGCTGTCTGTGTTTTGTAATAGACTTGCATACTTGGCGTTTTGTCCTCGTGGAACGGACAGCACATTTTCGCATTCTTATCGGGTTTCAGACCGTAATAATGAAGAACCGTTGCAATTGATAACTGGGATTTTATTTCGGAGATTTCCATAGAAACTTATGTTGTGTTATTTTGATACACTACAAAAGTAAAATAAAAGTATCATTTCAACAACAATATTATTATCAAAATTATACATATTGCGTAATTTGTGCTTTTTAGATAACTTCGTGTAAAGTTTATTTTATGCAACATATTGGTAAAAACATAAAGAAAATACGTGAGGAAAAGGGCTTGACGCAACAAGCCATTGCGGATTTAATCGCAATGCACCGCTCTAATTATTCTCGTGTAGAAACTGGCGACCGTGATTTATCTATTGAAGCTGTTGGGAAAATTGCAAAGTTTTTTAATATGTCTATTGATGATTTAGTAAACTTTGAAGGAGAGATTCCAAACGAAGTGACTTTTGAAGATAAAAACACCATTGAGCAAATGCAACTCATTCAACAATTAGACGAAGAAGATAAATCTACCGTCTTTAAAATTGTGGAAACAATGCTCACAAAGAAAAAATTTAAAGACTTCTTTAATAAAAATGTAGCCGTTTTGTAAACTAAAAATTCCCGCTTTTCAGCGGGAATTTTTTTATTGAGTTGGTTCATATACACTTTCAGGATTTTTTAATTTTTGTTCTTCAAAATCCTTTTGCATCTTCTTATTATTTTCTATTTTTTGCCAATCCTTACTATCTTTCCAATATCTAATATCATCAATATTGTACTTGTCATCACTATTATTAGTGCTTGATGATCTTTGCTTAAAATAGTAATTTCTTATTTTTTTTGATATACTTTCAATATTATATGAATTAGTATAATTTGGACCAATCCAATTTAACAAAAAAGAGTCTTGTTCTTTTATTCCAAGATAGCAAGTTGCGTTATAGTACCATTTATAATTTTTATCAGGTATTCTTTGTTTGTTAATAGGATTTTTAGCAATTACGAAAACTGCAATTTTTTTATAATCTGGACTGTATAGAATGGTGTCTACTACTATTTGAGTAGATTCATCATATTCTTTAGAATGAAAAGACTCTTGATGATCTTTTACAAAACCTTGAATTTGAAGAACAATATTTACACTATCTGAAGAATATTTTTCCTTATTTATTATAGTATTACTTACATACTCTTTGGGAGTTTCCTTATAAAACTTAAACTCATACCATCCATATATATATCGTAAATAAAAAAACAACAATACTAAGATTACAATTATTACAACAATAATTATTTTATTTTTCATTTCTCTAATATTTAATGGTTACAAGTTGTACAAATCCACGAAGAACCATTCCATTGATATGTGCCTTCTTGTAATTTACTAATATCATTAAAAAATGTAAGAATTGAATGATCTGTACTAGATCCAGTATTTGTATACGTGTCTTTATCACTCATTCCTTGCTCTTGTTCATTGGCAAGCCAACCCATCCCTTTAATATTATCATCGCCTTCGTGGATAAATTGTTGGGTTTTGATATTGGGATCAACTTTTAAACTACCTGCTTGGAACGGATCAAAGTCTGCAACTAAAGTAATTTTTATTTGCTTTTGCTGTTCTTTTGGGAGAGTAGAAATATATTCTTTAAGAGCTTTTACATATCCTTTACCATAGGCTCCTCCCATACTATGAGTGATAATTTTTATAGTTTCTACAATAGCACCGGTAGTTTCATCTCTTGCCAAATTTTTAATAATTTCGGCAGCATCTTTTTTACCTTGGTCAAAACCAGAATTGATTCTATTCGTAGCCGAAGTATTTACATTACTGGTTGCAAAAAAAGTATTTGACCATCCTCCCATTGCTCCATCAACATATTTACGGTTATAATCTCCTAACTGCCTGCTTACAGAAACATCAAATCTATCATACATCGGCATTGGTTGTCCTCCTGCAACCGTCATATATCCTCTAAATCTTCCCTGCCAATATTCAGGCGAACCTCCTGAACCTCCGTGTTGCCCATTAATAAATATAACGAGATTTCCATCAGGGTCAATTGCATTAACAGGTGTGTTGTTTGCATAACTGTATGGTGATTTGCTTAAATACAATTCTCCTTTTCCGTCCATTGTTCCCCATCTACCAATATCCGGCATATACATTCTCGCTCCATAATCATACATTCCACTTTCCTGAAGCTCCTTACCGTTGTACTTGTAATTGTACAATCCCGCTCACATTTTCCAAAGCTTCCTACTCAACTTTTCCTCGCGCGAGTCTTTACTCTATGAACTTCTACGCTTGCTCGCTTTACCAAAAGTAAAGATTTTCAGTTGAAAAATAAAACGGTTTTCCGTTTTTATGTGTAGATTTTTTTCACAATATTTTTTATTTCAATTGAAAAAATAAGTTCAACTTTTCCAAAAATTTCTATCGTAAACTTTCCGCTGTCGCTGTTGTCGCAAAATGTTAAAATGTGGGTAAAATAGCGGTGGGATTCAGCGCCGGCTTTATCCACATTTTAATATTTTCGTTGTATTTATCGGCTAAATTTCAATCGAAGGACTTTCGTAGCGTTGGCGCATTTTTTCCTTATTCAGGGCGGGAAGCGTTGGCAAAAAAGTCTTTTTCTGTGGCTGGGAAGATTCGGGGAAGCGGTGGCTAAAAGCGATGGCGCAAAAAGGGCTTTGCCCGTTTGCTAGGAAAGCATTTTACATAATCCCAAATTATAGGCAAAAATGCGGTTGGCTTGCCTGTAACGAAGCTTCAGCGGAGTGGAAGGCAACGGTTTGCGTGGGCAATTTGCGTATAATTTTGATTATGTAATTTGCTGTGGCATAAAGCGAAGGGCAGGTTTTGGCAAAGCTTCGGAGGAAAATGTCTTTTTTATTCGGAGGGCGGGATATTTAATTCAAAATGCAAGC
>CALFIE010000069.1 GCA_937876095.1 uncultured Flavobacteriales bacterium
GACAACCTCGCCGCCGCCATCGGCGAATCGTCCGACACCATCGAGGACGTGCTGGAACCCTATCTCATCCAGCAGGGCTATCTTCAGCGCACGCCGCGCGGCCGGATGGCAACCGCGTCGATCTGGCAACACTTCGGGCTGCAGCCGCCGGGTGGCGCGAGCGGCGCCTTGTGGAAGGAAGACTGAGGGCGTGCCCGCCAGTCCGCCCGGCGAGGCGACGGGCTCAGGCCGGTTGCCGTTCGTCGAGCAGCGCCCGGATGCGGTCGGTGCGATCGAGCGTGCTGTCGTACTGGCCGTCGAGGAAGTCCAGCGCCGCGCCACCGATCCCTACTCGGCCGCCGATCGCCTGCTGCACGAGCTCCTCCGCGATCCCGAGGCGGCGCCGCCTTAGTAGGCTCGCGACCCCTGACTGCGGGGCGCCCGCCCGGCCGCCCGCCGGCCGAGCTTGCAATTGACCGCCGCGCACGCAGCTGATAGCGTCGGCGGTCATGAGCTTTAGCATCGGTGGACATCTAGTTGCAGAGGAGCTGCACCGCGCCGGCTGGGCGGTCGAGCTGGCGGCACGCCACGCCGAGGGCAAGTGCACCGATCCCTCTGCCGAGCCGGGCGTTCGCGAGGGCCTGGCAGCGGCGCGGGCCAAGCTCGCGCAGGCGATGAAGGCGCCAGAGTGGATCGCCGATCCGCGTTTTGCCACCAACAGCCAGCGTGTCATTAACCGTGCAGTGCTGGTACCGCTCATCACCGAGCTGATGAAAACAAAAAACAAGATATTTTACTCAATTACAGATTGGCGTACAGAGCCGAAACTACTGTAAACTGGTGTCCTGCTCTCGGAACGGTTTTAGCGAATGATGAGGTTAAAGACGGAAAATCTGAACGTGGCGGTTATCCTGTTTTTCAGAAGAAAATGATGCAGTGGAGTATGCGAATTACCGCCTATTCTGAACGACTTTTAAATGGGTTGAAAACCCTGGATTGGCCACAACCTTTGAAAGATTCTCAAGAATATTGGATTGGGAAATCACAGGGAGCGTCTGTGAAGTTCCGAGTTCCGAGTTCCGAGTTCCGAGTAGATGAAACAGACATTGAAGTTTTTACAACCAGACCAGACACGATTTTCGGGGCCACTTTTATGGTTTTGGCGCCAGAAAATCCTTTGGTTGAAAAATTGACGACCCCTGAACAAAAAGCGGAAGTAGACCATTATATAGAAGAAACTTCTAAAAAAACCGAGCGCGATAGAATGGCCGATGTAAAATCGGTTTCGGGTTCTTTTACAGGGAGTTTTGCAAACAATCCTTTTACCGATAAAAAAATACCGATTTATATTTCAGATTATGTTTTGATGGGTTACGGAACGGGCGCTGTAATGGCAGTTCCTGCGCACGACGAACGCGACCACCGTTTTGCCAAAAAATTTGGATTGGAAATCATTAATGTTATTAAAAATGACAACGATATTCAGGAAGAATCTTATGATTCTAAAGATTCGGTGTGCGTAAATTCGGATTTCTTGGATGGTTTGAAATATGACGAAGCCAAAAAACTGATTATTGAAAAAATTGTAGAAAAAGGAATCGGTTTTGGAACGACCAATTACAAACAGCGCGACGCTATTTTCTCTCGACAAAGATATTGGGGAGAACCAGTTCCTGTGTATTATAAAGAAGGAATGCCTTACACTTTGCCTGTTTCTGCACTTCCTTTAGAATTGCCGGAAGTTGAGAAATATTTACCAACAGAAGATGGTGATCCACCATTAGGAAACGCGAAAAATTTTGCGTGGGACGAAACCAACCAAAAAGTAGTTTCGGTAGATTTGATTGATGAGAAAACAATTTTCCCGATGGAATTGTCTACAATGCCAGGTTGGGCAGGAAGTTCGTGGTATTTCTTGCGATATATGGATCCTGAAAATTCTGGGGAATTTGTGGCGAAAGATTTATCAGATTATTGGGGACAAGTAGATTTGTACATTGGTGGAAGCGAACACGCAACTGGACATTTATTGTATTCAAGATTTTGGAATATGTTTTTGAAAGACAGAGGTTACATTAACCAAGATGAACCTTTCCAAAAATTGATTAATCAGGGAATGATATTGGGAAATAGTGCAAAGTTTATTAAATTACTATTGAAGTTTAAATTTGAAAACGTTGATGACCTTAGACAATCAATTGGAATTACTTCACCTCGCATTGTTTCATCAAAACTTTATTTAAGTTTAAATGATGATGAATTAAAATCATTGTTCAAATCCAAATTTAAATCATTTGATTTAATTAAATTTTATGATTTTGATCTAAAATTCACACTCCTAAATGTTGATATTTCTTTAATTAATGAAACAACAAATACATTGAATATTAATGAATTTATAAATGATGTAAAATACAAGGATGAATATTATGGAGCAGAGATCCTTATGGATAATGGAGAAATTTACAATGTAAATTCTCCTGATAATAGTAATTTTCATATAGTTCGCGAAGTCGAAAAAATGTCCAAATCCAAATACAATGTCGTAAATCCTGATGATATTGCAGATGAATTTGGCGCCGATTGTTTGCGTTTGTATGAGATGTTTCTCGGTCCATTAGAACAATCAAAACCGTGGAATACGCAAGGTTTGAGTGGTGTTTACGGATTTTTGAAGAAATTCTATAACTTGTATTTTGATGGTGATACTAAAAGTGTTTCAGATGAAGAACCAACGAAAGAGGAATACAAAATTTTACATGCTTTAATTAAAAAAGTACTGTTTGATTTGGAGCATTTTTCGTTCAACACATCGGTTTCGCAGTTTATGATTGCCGTGAACGAACTGCAAAAACTGAAATGCAACAAAAGAGCCATTTTAGAACCATTGGCAATTTTGGTTTCGCCTTATGCACCACATATTTGCGAAGAATTATGGAGTTTGTGCAATCATGATTCTTCTATTGAGTTTGAAGCGTTCCCAACACTTGATGAATCTTATTTAGTAGAAGACGAAATAGATTATCCTGTAAGTTTCAACGGAAAAATGAAATTTAAACTGAAATTACCTGCCAATTTATCTGTACAAGAAATTCAAGAATTGGTCATAAAGGACTCAAAAGTGCAAGAAAATCTATCGGGCAATGAACCGAAAAAAGTGATTATTGTTCCAAATAAAGTAATTAACTTCGTGATTTAGTGAAAGAGTGTTAAGGAATTGTGAATTTTATTAAAAACACATAATAGTAATTTCTGAAAAAAGAACACAATAAATTTACTATTTTGCAAGTTATTAACACAAAGTTATTTATTGAGGATTAATTTTATTAAAAAAAAATAACAATACCATAATTTTATGGAAAATTGAAACAAAAAAAAATATGTAACGCCTTTTATTAATTCTTGCATTTTTAAATAATTTGACTTTAATTTACAACCTCAAATCAAAAAAATAACAATTTATAATTTAGTTTAATATGGAAATGAATGTTTCAAACTCAGAAGAGCAAGTAGTTGCTAAAAAGAAAGGTGGGTTAAATCCTGCAATTATTATTCCAGTACTTTTTTTAATTGGACTAGGGATTTATTGGTTTATTTTCGGAAATCCAGGTAATTTCCAAAAACCTGAACAATTTGGGGGGGCTGCTTCTGTAGCTTTTTCTGACGTAGAATCTAGAAAAATAGAACCAATTGTTGGTGGTATTCCAGGTACTATCTACAAAGGAGGTCCAATTGTACCAATATTGCTTACATTTATGATGACGGTACTTGTATTCTCTATCGAGCGTTTCTTCGTGCTTAGAAAAGCATCTGGTGCTGGTAACTTAGATGTTTTTGTAACTAAAGTAAGAAGCTTATTAAACCGAAATAAAATTGATGATGCTTTGGCTGAGTGTGATGCTCAACAAGGATCTGTAGGAAACGTTGTGAAAGAAGGTTTGACTACCTACAAAGCTCTTGCACACGATGGAACTCTTAACAAAGAACAAAAAATGATAGCACTTACCAAATCTATCGAAGAAGCTACCACTCTTGAAATGCCAATGTTAGAAAAAAACATGATGATTCTTTCTACTTTGGGAACTGTTGCAACATTGGTTGCACTTCTTGGTACAGTATTAGGTATGATTAAAGCATTTGCTGCATTAGGTGGGGGTGGTGGAACTCCAGATGCTGCTGCACTTTCTACTGGTATTTCTGAAGCGTTGATTAATACAGCTTTAGGTATTGGTACTTCTGCTGTTGCTATTATTCTTTACAACTATTTTACTTCGAAAATTGATGGACTTACTTACAAAATAGATGAGATTTCTATGAGTATCCAACAATCTTTCGCTGAGTTTCACTAATTAACTTTAGCAAAAAATAAGCTAATTTTTTGATTAGCATTCGAAATAACAAGTTTAATTAATTAAATAATAATACAATGGCGAGAGTCAAACCAAAAAGACATGGTGTGGTTACAGATATGACGGCGATGTGTGATGTTGCATTCTTGCTACTTACGTTCTTTATTTTAACTACTCAGTTCAAAAAACCAGATGTAGAGCAAATAAAAGCACCATCTTCTATTTCAGAAACTTTGCTTGAAGACAGTAATTTGATGACCATCAATGTAACACCAGATGGTAGATTCTATTTTACGCCTACTACCAACCAGAGTGAGAAAGCACAGCTTTTGACCAATGTAGGTGCAAAATATGGTACCAGCTTCACACCAGCTGAAACCAGAGCGTTTCTGAATACACAATCTTTTGGGGTTCCTATTACGAAAATGAAAAGCTTTCTGGATCTTTCAGAAGAAGAAAGAAAAGCGTATACTAAAGCAGAAGGAATTCCTATGGATAGTGCCAATAAACAATTAATAGATTGGGTAAAAGGTTCACTAGACATCAATCCTGCGATGAAATTAGCAATCAAAGGAGATGAGGTTACTAAGTACCCAAAAGTTAAAAATTTATTCGAAGGACTTAGAGACATCGAGTTTTACAAATTCTGGCTAATTACCAACAAAGAAGGTAAATAAATCAACAAAAATGGCAGAAGTACAAGTACAAGACAAGGGCGATAAAGGCGGAAAGGTCCGCTCCAAAAAGCAGAATACTAGGGTTGATATGACACCAATGGTGGATTTGGGATTCCTACTCATCACATTCTTTATGTTTACAACCACTTTTAGTAAACCAAATGTGATGGATTTAGGATTGCCAGCAAAACCAAAAAAAGATGCTCCGAAACCACCACCAACAGAAATTGATTTTAAAAATTCTATTTCTTTAATTTTAGGGAAAAATGATAAAGTTTATTATCACCAAGTTGGTCAGGATGAATTGAATGATCAAACTTTGATGGAAACTAATTTTGATAAAAACGGAATTACCAGAGTAATTGAAACTGCACGTAAAAATGCAACTGTAGATTCTTTGTTTACTGTAATTATCAAACCAACGGACGATGCAGCTTATAAAAATTTTGTAGACGTGTTAGATGAAATGGCTATTACAAAAACCGATCACTACGGTGTTACGGATATCAAACCTTGGGAAAAAGCTGTTTATGAGAGAAAAGTAGGCAGTAGTGCTACACCAACTCCTGCTTCTACTAAGTAAATGTTTAATTTATAATTAAAATATAAATGACTAACGAGAATGTATCGCTCGACGGATCTTTAGATGAGATCGTGTTTGAGCACAGAAATAAAGAATATGGCGCATATGATTTGAGATCACATTACAGATCTATGCTTACCAAAGCTTTTCTAATTGGGACTGCGATCTTTGTGTTAGGAGTAGTTGTACCGTTTTTGTACAATAAAATCCAAGCAATGAACAAAGAGACGACCGAAGTAAAAGCAGAATTGGTAAATATTTTGGAAGAGGAAAAACCTAAAGAAGAAATTCACGAGGATTTACCTCCACCTCCACCTCCACCAAAAGATGAACAAAAGGTAGAGATTATCCAAAATGTAGTACCAGAACCTGTAAAAGCACCAAAAGTGCAAACTCCACCACCACCAATCAAGGTACAAATGGAATCACAAACAGGTTTGGTAAATCAAGAAGGGGTGAAACAAACTACGTATACACCACCTCCTGTACAAGGACCACCTTCTAAATCTACCGCAGTAGAGTCTAAACCTGCTCCAAGTACTACCGAAATCTATGATACGGTAGATCAATCTTCAGAATTTCCAGGAGGAATTGGCGCCTTCAGAACTAAAGTAGGAGAAAGTTTTGATACTTCTGCAATGGAAGGAGGAGAAGGTACCCTAAAAGCAGAAATTACGTTTGTCGTAGAAAGAGATGGTTCTATTACAGATGTGAAAGCAAATGGATCTAACTCTGATTTCAATGCAGAAGCAGTGCGTACCATAAAATCAATCAAGAATAAGTGGACTCCTGCGAAAGTAAACGGACAACCAGTTCGTTCTAGATATAGATTGCCACTTACAATGAATTTTGAATAATTAAAATTTGTTAAATTATACTTAAGAGAAGCGTTTGCTTCTCTTTTTTTTATATTTTTGTTTCTATGTTTAATTATTTATCCATAGTTGCGGGCGTTTTTTATGTTGCATTGGGAGTGTTTGTTATTTTTTACAAATTTTTTGTAATTCAACTAGAACCGCTTACTTCCTATTTATTGGGAGCTTTGCTCATTGTTTATGGTATTTTCAGGATTCTTAGAGCCATCAATCACCTTAAAAAAAATCAGCAAAATGAGGTTTAGTTTTTTGTTGTGCTTTTCTATGTTATTATTTTCTTGTAAAAAAGAAAAAGTAAATGACATCAAAAACGGGGAAATGACGATTTTGGCAGATGAATCTTTCAAAAATGTGACTGATGCTTTGGCAGAAAGATACATGTCTTTTTATCCCGATTCAAAAATTATAACCAAATACGAAAAAGAAGAAATTGCTTGGAATAATTTTTTGAACGAAAAAGCCAGTACTATTGTACTTTCTCGTACCTTATCAGATGCAGAAAAGAAAACCTATACAGATAAGTTTGATATCCCTTTTCAGCAATCTAATTTTGCAGGTGATGCTGTAGTTTTTGTAGTACCCAAAAATGCTTCTAAAGAATCCATAACTATAGAAGAAATTACCAAAGAGCTGCAATCAGATAGTAAAAATATTATTTTTGATGGTTCCAATGCAAGTAACCTCAATTTTGTAACCCAAAAATTGAAAATGGAACCAAAAAACGCGAAATTTTCTGTAATTCGTGGCAACGAGGAACTCATCAATGAAATAGAAAAATATCCCAATCATATTGGCGTAGTAAGCCTCAATTCTATCAGTAGAATTTATGATCCCGAAATCCAAAAACTAAGAGATAAAATAAAAATTTTACCAGTAATTGAAAAAGGTATTTCTTATGAACCATCCATGACCAACATCAGAGATATGAAATATCCTTTTACCAGAATTCTATATTTTTTAACTAATGAAGGTTTTTTTGGTCTAAGTAGAGGATTCATCAGATTTTCTTGCACACAGATTGGTCAAATTGTAGTAAAAAAATCTGGACTTCAACCTTATAATATATATAAGAGAGAAGTTATGATGAGATAATATTAATTAAATTTAACAGGTTATTAAACAATATTGGTCTGATAATTGTGTTGATAATTAGAAATAACAATAACTTTAAAATAGTATTAAAATGAACTATACATTCGGATTGTCCAAAAAAGCAGCAATTGGTGCAGCTGCAATCTTTATGATGAATTTCGCAGAGGCGCAAACTTTGGCAGATGGAATAAATTACCAAGACAGTCACAAATTTGCAAAAGCAAAAGAGGCATTCACAAGCATGATTGCTAGTTCAGCAACTGCACCTAATTATTTTTATTTAGGAAACGCCTATCTTACACAATTTGAACCCAATTTCGATAAAGCAAAAGAACAATTTGATAAAGGATTATCCGTAGATTCCAAAAGTTACCTTAATAAAGTAGGTTTAGCTTCTATAAAACTAGGGAAAGGTGACAAAAACGGCGCAATAAATGATTTTGCAAATATTGCAAAAGATTCTCGTGAAAAAGATCCAGAAGTACTTTACAGAATTGGTGAGGCTTTAACTATTTATGACAATAGCAATTCACCAACTTTGGCGATTGATTATATGAATAAAGCCATAGAAAAAGCTGAGAAAAATGGAGTTCCTGCATATTACTATTATACTTTAGGAGATGCTTATAGAATGATTAAAGATGCAGGAAATGCAATGACAGCTTATGATAAAGCATCTGTAGTTGCCAAAAGCAAAGCATCTGTTTTTACCAGAATGGCAACACTTTGGATGGCTGCAAAACAATACAAATTGGCAGATGAAAACATCAAAAAAGCAATCTCTGTAGATGCAACTTATGCACCTGCTTACAAAGCACAAGCTGCGTATAATTTTGTTTTCCAAAATCAGCCAGAAACTACTAAAAGCCTTTTGAAATACACGCAATATGCAGACGAAGATCCAAGTACGATTTTAGAAATTTCTAAATTATATTTCATTAATGGTGATTATGCACAAGCTAAATCTACATTAGATAAAGTCTTTGATAAAGTAAGTGATCCAATTAAATATAAATTAAAAGCATATCTGAACTACCAAGACGGAAATTATACCGATGCCAAAACTAATTTGGATATGTATTTTGCAAAGACCGAAAAATCTAGAATTATACCTAGTGATAGTGGTTTGCAAGGTTTGATAATTGCAGGTTTAGCTATCGCCCAAACTGATTCTACTTTGAAAACAAGTATGCGTGCAGAAGCAGAAGCTAAAGTTTTAGTGGCTAAAAATGCAAAAGATGAAACCTTCAATTGGGATAAAGAACTCATGAAACTAAGAAGTGGTGGTTCGATTTCACAAAAAGACGTAGATGCAGGTCCTACCAATGAATCCATAGAAAACCTGAAAAAACAAGTTGCTGCCAACAAAGAAGATACAACTGCATTGTTTAATCTTGGTAACGCATATCAAGATGCAAAAAACTGGTTCGGAGCAGCGCAAACGTGGGAAAAAATGAACGAATTATTGCCAACTTGGGAACCAGCTTTCTATAGTAAAGCATATGCATTGCAAAATGCAGGAAAATCAGAAATGGCAGTAGAAGCATACGAAAATTTCCTAAAGGTAATTGCAACCAAAACTCCAGATGAACAAGATAAAGCGAAAGAAATGAGATCAGGAGCATATTATTCTATTGCATATCTTTTGCAAAAAACAGACGTTGCAAAAGCGAAACAAATGCTAGATCAAGCATTGCTAATCAACCCAACTGATTCTAATAGTCTTGGTTTGAAAAAAATCTTGAAATAAGTTTTTTATTAACCTAGATCAATAAATTATAAAAGACTTTTTGCTATTTTTGCAAAAAGTCTTTTGATTTTTTCACACAAAAATAAAAAAAATATGAAGATTGATATTTTAGCATTTGGAGCACATCCTGATGATGTTGAGCTCGGTTGTGGTGGAACAATCGCAAAAATGGTTTCCGAAGGGAAAAAAGTAGGAATTATTGATTTGACCAGAGGTGAATTAGGAACCAGAGGTACCATAGAAACCAGAAAAGAGGAATCCGACAATGCTTCTGCAATTTTAGGAATTTCTCTCAGAGAGAATTTGAAATTCAGAGATGGTTTTCTGGTAAATTCCGAAGAATATCAATTAGAAATCGTAAAAAAAATAAGACAATATCAACCTGAAATTGTTTTTTGCAACGCACTAGCAGATCGTCACCCTGATCATTCCAAAGCATCTAAATTGGTTTGTGATGCTTGTTTTTTGGCAGGATTACCAAAAGTTGTAACAGATCTAAATGGGGAGAACCAACTTGCTTGGAGACCAAAACATGTTTTCCAATATATACAATGGGATTACATAGAGCCTAATTTTGTAGTAGATATCACAGGGTTTTTCGATGCGAAAATGGAGTCTTGTTTGGCGTATAAAACACAATTTTATGATCCAGAATCCAAAGAACCTTTGACTCCTATTGCAACCAAAAATTTCATGAATAGCATACAATATCGCGCCGAAGATTTTGGCAGATTGAGTGGAGTAGAATATGCAGAAGGTTTCACCACCAAGAAATTAATTGCTCTCAAAAATTTTGAAGGAATAGTTTGTTAATTTTGTAGAAATCTGTATATTTGCAGCCACAAAATGGTGATTGTAGCTCAGTTGGTTAGAGCGTCGGATTGTGGTTCCGAAGGTCGCCGGTTCGAGACCGGTCATTCACCCAGAAATAGAAAACGCATTGGTAATCAGTGCGTTTTTTTGTTTTATTGGGTTGGAATTTTGATTTTTGTTTCAATTTTTTGATGAAAGTGGTTTTTTTGCAGAAAATTGCATCCCGACCTGAGTGGAGCACATTTTTTGTAATTGCATTTACTGAAATTTCTGTGGCTGAGAAATCGCCAAAAATTTTGATAAGGTGAAGTTTATGACGAAAACTGGATAGCAATTACAAAAAATTGCGGGAACGGAGGGCGGAAATGGTGCCCAAAAAAAACACCCCAATTTTGGTGGGATGTTTTATTTTTTTCTTCTAAATAGTTTATACTTCTTCGTCGGATTCTATGGTGTAAGAACGTGATTTGAAGTCTTTGTCGTGTTTTTCAGATATTACATCTTCGCCTTTTTGTTGAATGATGAAATCTGTAGATTCGTTGAACATTTCTTGGAAACTCTTAAAATCTTCTTTGTAGAGGTAGATTTTGTGTTTTTCAAAAGTTGCTTCTCCATTTTCGCCAAAATTCTTTTTACTTTCGGTAATTGTAAGATAATAATCACCTGCTTTGGTCTCGCGCACATCAAAGAAATACGTTCTTCTACCTGCTTTCAACACCTTGGAGAAAATTTCATTTTCGTGGCGTTCCTTGTAATCACTCATGTTTTTTATTTTTTGAAATCTTTTTGTAACAAATATATAAGATTTCTTTTAATTGTAAAATTTATTTTCAAATATTTGTATAAAATTGAAATATTACGAATTATTTTTGAGCTCTATATTGCGATTTCTTTTTCTACAGGGGTGATATTTAGGATTTTATCTGCATGCTTTGCGCTGGATTCTCTGTGTGTGATGATGATAGAGGTGCAATTTTGCAAATCGTTTTTGATGTTTTGTAGAATATTTTCTTCGGTTTCTGTGTCAAGCGCAGAAAGCGCGTCATCAAAAATCAGTATTTCGGGTTTTTTTATGAGTGCTCTTGCTATGCAGAGACGCTGTTTTTGTCCGCCAGAAAGCATTACACCACGTTCTCCAACCATGGTTTGATATTGTTCTTTGAATTCTACTATGTTCTTATCAACATCTGCTTTTTTGGCGTATTCTTGCACCAATTTTAGATTCGGTTTGTCCATTGCAAAACCGATATTATTTTCTATGGTATCAGAAAATAGATAGCTTTCTTGTGGAATGTATCCGAGATATTTTCTGAAATTTTCTAGATTGTGCGATTTTAGATTTTTGCCATCTATTAAAATTTCGCCTTCGTCTGGATCCAGTAATCGGCAGATTAGCAGTGCAATGGTAGATTTTCCGCTACCTGTTTTGCCCATAATTGCAAGTGTTTTGCCAGCTTCTATTTTGAAACTTAGATTTTCTATGGCTTTAATTCCGGTATTCGGATAGGTATAAGATACATTTCTGAATTCAATGTCGCCCAAAATTGGGTAGGTTTCAAAATTTTGGTTCACGATTTCAGATTTCATCTGCAAGAATTCGTTCACACGTTGCATAGAAGCTTCTGCTCTTTGATTAACAGACGTTACCCAACCTACCATAGAAAATGGAAAGATCAGAATGTTGATGTACATAAAAAATTCTGCAATGGTACCAACAGACATTTGATTGGCAAGATATTTTTGTCCTCCAATTAGTAAAATAGCTACATTTAGCAAACCAACTACAAAAAGTATTATGGTGAAAAACCACGCTTCGGTTTTTGCCAAATCCAGAGCTTTGTCTTGGTAATCACGAACTTTGTTGCGATAATTATTCTCGATATATTTTTCTTTTGCAAAAAATTTAACGACTCTAATCCCCGAGAAACTGTCTTGTACAAACGTAGAAATCGCAGATTGGCTTTTCTGCATAGTTTTGGATTTCTTGTTGATGATGGCACTTACTTTGTAAATCAGAAAAGATAAAATTGGGAGTGGCAAAAGTGTCCAGAGTGTCATTTCCCAATCGGTTTTTATCATATAAATACTAGTGATAATGAGCAAAACTCCCAAATTTACTATATACATTACACCAGGACCAAGATACATTCTGATCGCAACCACATCTTCGCTCAATCTATTCATTAGATCACCAATGGTGGTTTTTTTGTAATCGGTAAGCGATAATTCTTGGTAATGTTGGTAAATTTTATTCTTGAGTTCGTACTCAATTTTTCTGGAGGCAACTATGATGGTTTGTCTCATCATAAAGGTAAAAAAACCTGTCAAAAGAGAGGATCCTACAATAATTCCTACATTTATGAGTACCTCTTTATTAAAACCTAAATTATTAGAATTAGAAATTTCATTTACGGATTTCCCGATAAACTGTACTTTGTAAATATTGAAAAAATTACTGGCAACTATGAATAGAAATCCCCAAAACAAAAGTATTCGGTGTTTCCAAAAGTACGGATTGAGAGTTTTGAGTGCATTCATACCCTGCAAAAATAGGTAAATTATTGCAGTTTTAGAAGGGGTTTCTATTTTGTGTAGCCAAAAAAGTGCTATCTTTGCACCCATAAAAAGTTCTTTGAAAAATGTTAGGAAGAAGACAAATTCGCGAAAAGGTAGTAGAAACACTGTATTCCTATTACCAAAACCCAATGAAGTTCGACATATTAGAAAAAAATATGCTTACAGAGATTGATAAAATCTATCATCTCTACGTTTATGAACTCAATTTTTTGGTGACTCTAAAAGACGTTGCAGAACAACAAATTGAAATTGGGAAAAACAAACACCTGAAAACCAACGAAAATGAAAATCCTAACCCAAAATTTGTAGAAAACCGAATTTTAAAAAAATTAGAAGAAAACGAGGAGAGAATCGCCTTCACTTCTAAACACAAAGAATTACAGTGGAATCTACACGACGATTTGCTTGTAAAAACGTTTCAGCGAATGATTGCCGGGAAAAGATACCAAGATTATATGGCTTCTGCAGAACAGTCTTTTGAAGAAGACCAAAAATTCATAGGTAAACTTTTTTTGAGATATATTGCAGAGAATGATGATTTTCAGGATTTTTTAGAAGAAAAAGAACTCAGTTGGACTGGTGATTTCCATATCGCTAATTCTCTGGTACAGAAAACCATAGGATTTCTGAAAGAAGACGAACCAAGCAATACCCTCATCAAAATTTTCAAAGACGGTGAAGACCGGGATTTTGCCCGAAAATTATTACAAGAATCACTCAATCACTTAGAAGAAACCGAGAAAAAAGTAGAAGAACGATTAGTAAATTGGGAACTCGACCGAATTGCAACCATAGACAAAATCATTCTAATTGCTGCACTTTCTGAGTTAGACTATTTTCCGCTCACTCCTTCCAGAGTCATCATCAATGAATATATAGAGATTTCAAAGGTATTCTCTACCGAAAAAGCCAATATTTTTGTCAACGGAATATTAGATAAATACATCAGAGATATCAATAGAATTTAATACTTTAGTAAAAATTTTTTATCGAAATGAAAAAATCCATCCTTTTATTTTCTGCTTTTGCGCTATTATCATTCATCAATTGTAAGAAAAAAGAAACCACCGAAAATCTTGCTATAAAACCAGAAAATGTGACTGTTCCGGTTACGCAAGATACACTTATAAAAGAAGCACAAGCAAATCCAATCACTACATTGGCTTTGTCTGAAGCAGATTTCGATTTTGGAGTAATTAAAAAAGGTAAAAAAGTAGAACACGTGTACGAAGTTACCAATACTGGTAAAAATCCGCTAATTATTGCACGAGTTCAGCCAGGTTGTGGTTGCACCGTTTCAGAATTTACCAAAGAACCAATTATGACCGGACAAAAAGGCCAAATTACCCTGAAATTTGATTCCTCAAATTTTGATGGCTTTGTCAACAAACACGCCGAAATTTACGCCAATGTAGAAAAAACACCTATTACTATTAATTTCAGAGCAAATATTAAATAATTATGAAAACCCTAATTTTACAAGCAGCACCAGCTGAAGGTGGCGGTATGACGATGATGTTGATGATGGCAGTTATGTTCGCAGGATTTTATTTCCTGATGATTCGCCCGCAAATGAAAAAACAAAAACAAGAAAAAAACTTCCAAGAATCATTGAAAGTGGGGCAAAGAGTGGTAACTACCTCTGGAATGCACGGTAGAATTGCACAAATACAAGAAGACGGAATTGTGATAGAAACACTTTCTGGAAAATTGAAATTTGAAAAAGCGGCTATTTCTAGAGAATTTACAGCAACACGTTTCCCAGATTCTGCAACACCAGAAGAGAAGAAATAGTTTTTTTAATTAAAAATTAAAAAATATTTATAAAAAAATCCATCAAATTTTTTGATGGATTTTTCCTTTTATCCCAACAACAAAATCAGTAAACTCGCTACAAAAATCCTGAAAATCGTAACCAAAGGATATACTTGTGCATAACTTTGGATTGGGATATCGCTATCCAAATAATTGGTACTGAACGACAAAGCAGCAGGATCGGTGTAACTGCCGCTCATAATTCCTGCCAATTGCAGGTAATTTATTTTCATAAAATAAGAGCCCACAAAAACCATCACAATAAGTGGAATAAAGGTAATTGCAGAACCATACAAAATCCACAACCAACCATTGTATTGCACAAAATTATCGTAAAATCCTGCTCCAGCGTGAATTCCGACTGCTGCAAAAAACAAGCAAATTCCCAAATCTTTCATAAAATAAATTGCACCATTGTTGATGTAAGAATGTATAAAAGAAATTCCGCCATATCTGGAAATTAGTAGTGCTACAATCAGTGGTCCTGCTGCAAAACCCAATTTCAACGGAATCGGCAATCCAGGAATTACCAGTGGAATAGAACCTACAATAATTCCCAAAAGCAAACCTCCGAAAAGCGACAAAAAATCTGGTTCCATCAGTTTTTTCTCTTGATTTCCTATAATTTTTTCGGCTTCTTGTATGCCTTCTTCAGAACCAATTACACGCAAAATGTCACCATAGAATAGTTCCAGAGATGGTCTTGCTAACATTTCTTTTCCTGCTCTGAAAACTCGGGTAACTTTCAAATCATAAGTGTTGTACAAGTCTAATTCTGATAATTTTTTGTGAACAGCAGAAGATTTGGTTACAAAAATATTTTTCTTGCGAATATCAGAATCTGATTCTATGAACAAATCAGTAGAAGGTCGCCCAATTTTTGAAATAAAATCATCCAAATCCTTTTCTATACCAACAAGCATCAGTACGTCCCGATCTTGTAGTGTGGTATTGAGAGTTGGCGAAGCTACTGCTTCTTCACCACTGTGTTTCAGTCTGGAAATTAAGATTTCGTGTCCAGATTCTTTGATTACTTGGTGCAGTGTTTTCCCAAAAAAGTGTGGATTGGTAACACGCATTTTTTTATGAACCAATGGCAATTCGCGGTTGATTTTCATCAATCTAAATTTGCGCATTTCTTTTTCAGCATCTATTTTTAATACAATTTTTGAAAAAATTATGGTACCAATAATCCCAAAAACTCCTAAAGGATAAGTGATGGCATAACCAATGGTTGGATCAGCAAAATTTTTCTCGGGGAATTGCGCTTTCAGTTCAGAAATCGTATTTTTTGCGGCTCCCAAACCAGGAGTATTGGTAACTGCGCCACTCATAATTCCGACTAGATTTTCAATTTTCAGACCAGTAAATTTAAATAAAATCCAAGTGATAATACCGCCAAAAAGTACCGTAGAAACTGCTAAAATATTGAATTTGAGTCCATCATTTTTAAAAGAAGAAAAAAACGATGGTCCAACTTGTAAACCAATTCCGTAAACGAACAAAATCAACCCAAAATCTCTTATAAAATCAAAAATTTCATCTTGAATTCGGTATCCGAAATGTCCCAGAAGCAAACCTGTAAACATTACTGCAGAAACTCCGAAAGATATTTTTCCTAATTTCAGTCGTCCCAAAAAAATTCCGGTTCCTATTGCCAACATAATCGTTACTAAAGATTGCGTAATATTGGGGTTTTCTGTTGGTAACAAAAG
The DNA here is from genome assembly GCA_937876095.1 of uncultured Flavobacteriales bacterium. Lineage (GTDB taxonomy): Bacteria > Bacteroidota > Bacteroidia > Flavobacteriales > Weeksellaceae > CALFIE01. Next base: position 16,226 of record CALFIE010000069.1, read on the forward strand.
AGTTTTCAGCCAATCTAACATAATTTGGAATGTTTATTTTGATGGTGTAAAATTACGCTATTCTGAACCTTAGAGAAACGATCTACAAATGAAATATGTCAGAAAATGAGTTATAAACTCTTGAGTTTTCCTCTGAAATCATCGATTTTTTGGTAGCCTTTTTTAGTCATAATTTCCTGCAATTCCGAAAGAATTTTTTCAAAAATTTGAGGAGAATTTTTTGCTAAATGAGAGCCAATTTGTACCATACTTGCACCACAAAGTAGATGCTCAAAAACATCGCTTCCAGATTCTACACCACCGCAACCAATTACCGAAATTTCTGGGTTCAATCTGGTGTAAAATGCTCTCACATTGGCAAGTGCAGTTGGTTTTACATAAGCACCGCCAATTCCGCCAAAACCATCTTTTGGTTTGATTACCACACTTTCTTCATCTACATTTATGTACAATCCATTCCCGATAGAATTGATGCAATTCACGTACTGAAGCGGAAATTTGTTCAAAATTTTCGCCATTTCATCAAAATGAATCAAATCAAAATAGGGTGGTAACTTCACACCGATTGGTTTTAGAAAAAACTCAAAAGTTTTGGTCAAAATTCGTTCGGTTGCTTCGAAATCGTAGCCAATTTGTGGTTTCCCAGGAACATTGGGACAAGACAAATTCAACTCGGTGATTCCTTTGAAATCAGAATCGTTGATTTTTTGCAACATTGTCAGATTTTCATCCATCGTCATACCTGCAATCGAAAGAAAATTGATTTTTCCATGATTTTCTTTTTGATAATTAATGGAATAATCCAAGTAAAAATCGAATCCCAAATTAGGCAATCCCATAGAATTGATGGTTCCCAAAGGAACTTCTACATATCTTGGTGATGGATTTCCTTCTCTGAAATTGGGAGTTGCACTTTTGGTCACAAAACTTCCTGCTGCAGAAGTTGCCATTTCATTGAGTTTTATGGTGTCATCACACCAAACTCCAGAAGCGTTCATTAGTGGATTTTCAAATTCAAATTGGGCAATGTGAGAAGTGAGATTCATTTTTTGTAGATTTATTGTTGCAAATTTAAGACTATTTTCTAGGATTTTTAGATTTTGAAATTTTTCTCTTCGAAAATTAATTTGCTCATTTTCTTTATAAAAAATAATCAAATACCTTTGCAAGATGAGCAATAAGACAAAAAGCGTTTTGATTTTGGGAGCCAATTCTGATGTTGCAAAAGAATGTCTGAAATTATACCTAAAAAAAGGATACATTGTAATGATGGCTTCAAGAAATTTGGAAAGTATGAAACAATTTGTAAAGGAAAATTCGTTGGATTCAACCAAAATAATAACACTTTATTTTGATGCCACCGATTTTTCTTCTCATCAAAATTTTTATCAAAATTTACCTTCAAAACCCAATATTGTAGTTTACGCAGCAGGTTTTTTAGTTTCAAACGAAAAAGCTTTTTTGGATTTCACTTCCGCTTTTGAAATGATGAAAACTAATTATGCAGGAGCAGTTTCTATATTAAATATCATTGCAATGGATAAAACTAATGAAAATTTAGAGAGAATTGTTGGTTTATCCTCACTTTCGGGAATTCGTGGCAGGAAAAGTAATTTTATTTACGGAAGTACGAAATCGGCGTTCACACAATATTTAGCAGGACTTCGGCAAGAACTTTTTTCAAGAAATATTACAGTTAATGTTTTGATAATTGGCTACATCAATACCAAAATAAATGAAGGTTTAGATCTGAATAAAAACCTCAAAATGCAACCAGATTATGTTGCAAAATTTATTGTAAATGCAGGGAATTCTTTCACCATTGTTCCCAATTTTAAATGGAAAATCATTTATATTATTTTGAAATTTTTACCTGAAAAATGGGTTGCGAAATTGCCGTAAGATTTTTTTACAAAAAAAGCGAAGAAAAAATCTTCGCTCTATTTACAAATTTATTTTCAATGCCAATTCATCTAATTGTTCATTAGCAATTGGACTTGGCGCATCTATCATCACATCCCGCCCTGAATTATTTTTTGGGAAAGCAATATAATCTCTAATTACTTCGTTTCCATCGAGAATGGCAACCAAACGGTCAAAACCAAAAGCCAAACCAGCGTGAGGTGGCGCTCCGAATTTGAAGGCGTTCATCAAAAATCCGAATTGCGCTTCTGCTTCTTCGCGTGTAAAGCCCAATAAATCAAACATTTTAGACTGCAATTCTTTGTTGAAAATTCGAACAGAACCACCGCCAATTTCGTTGCCATTCAATACCAAATCATAGGCATTTGCACGTGCTTTTCCGGGATCGGTTTCTAAAAAATGTACATCTTCGGGTTTTGGCGAAGTGAAAGGATGGTGCATTGCGTGATATCTTCCCGTTTCTTCGTCCCATTCCAAAAGTGGGAAATCTACCACCCAAAGTGGAGCAAATTCCGCAGGATTTCTCAGTCCAAGTCGATTGCCAAGTTCCATACGTAAGGCAGAAAGTTGGGTTCTTACTTTGTTTTCGTTTCCAGACATCAGGAAAATTAAATCGCCCGGTTTTGCACCAAATTTTTCTACAATTTTCTTCAAATCTTCCTCATTGTAGAATTTATTGACAGATGAAGTAATTACTCCATCATTTTGGAATTTAATCCAAACCATTCCAGAAGCACCAATTTGTGGGCGTTTTACCCAATCTATGAGTTCATCTATTTGCTTTCTTGTATATTCTGCGCAACCTTCTGCATTGATTCCGACTACCAATTCTGCATCGTCAAAAATTTTGAAATCTTTTCCTTTTACCAAATCATTTACTTCTACGAATTTCATCCCAAACCTAATGTCTGGTTTGTCGTTTCCGTAGGTTTTCATGGCTTCAGCAAAAGTCATTCTTGGGAATTTTCCGAAATCTTTTCCGGTAATATTTTTGAGCAAATTTGCAGTCATTCCTTCAAAAATTTCGAGAACATCTTCTTGCTCTACAAAAGCCATTTCGCAATCGATTTGCGTAAATTCTGGTTGTCTGTCTGCACGCAGATCTTCATCTCGGAAACATTTCACAATTTGGAAATATCTATCCATACCTGCAACCATTAATAATTGTTTGAAAGTTTGTGGCGATTGCGGAAGTGCATAAAATTGCCCCGGATTCATCCTGCTCGGAACCACAAAATCTCTTGCACCTTCTGGCGTAGATTTGATGAGAACGGGAGTTTCAACTTCAATAAAACCTTTATCTGAAAGATAATTTCGTACTTTTTGCGCCATTTGATGACGGAAAATAAGTTTGTCTTTTACTGGATTTCTGCGGATGTCGAGATATCGGTATTTCATACGGAGTTCTTCACCGCCGTCTGTTTCGTCTTCTATGGTAAAAGGTGGAAGTTGAGATTCATTGAGAATCGTCAATTTCTCAACCAAAATTTCAATTTCACCAGTTGAGATTTTCGGATTTTTAGAACTTCTTTCAATCACGGTTCCTTCTGCTTGAATTACAAATTCGCGTCCTAATTTTTTGGCTTGCTCCAACATTTCAGCCGAAGTTCTATCGGCATCGAAAACCAATTGCGTAATTCCGTAACGGTCTCGCAAATCAATCCAAATCATAAAACCTTTGTCGCGAATGGTTTGTACCCAACCCGAAAGTGTTACTTTTTCATTCAAATTTTTGAGAGAGAGTTCTCCATTGGTGTGCGTTCTGAACATAATTCGATAGTTTGAAATTGGAAGTTCGATATTTGAAATTTTATGTTTGCAAAGATAAGATTTTTGTGGTTAATTGAAAGCGTTGTTAGTGCTCGAAGCGTTAACATCGCTCAAGTAATAAACTTTATTTGGAAACTAGTCCAAATTTTTGAAAATGAAAGCACATAAAATACATTTGTGAGTATGCGATTATTTGTTAACTTTGTTGTAATCAATTCGATAAAATACTAAGTATTATGGGAAAAGGAGATCAAAAAACAAGACGAGGAAAAATTACTGCCGGAAGTTATGGTAAATCCAGACCTAAAAAATCCAGTTCTAAGATGGTAGTTGCAGTAGCAAAACCAGCAAAGGAAAAATTAGCAGAGCCAAAAGCTGAAAAGCCCAAAAAAGTGGCAAAGCCAAAAAATGAAACTGCGGATGAAACACCCAAAATTGTAAAAAAGAAAAAAACCGAAGAATAATCTTCGGTTTTTTTGTAGGAACACGCAAAAAGGTGTGTTCGAAATATTGTAAGAAATTATTTTCCGCCTAAGATAGAACCCAAAAGTCCACCTAAACCTCCTTGTTGTTGATTTCCACCACCAAGAACACTTCCTAAGATATCACCAAGTCCGCCTCCTGAAGATTGTTGTTGGTTTCCACCACCTAGAACACTGCCTAAAATACTAGAAAGGGGATTGTCAGATTGTTGTGATTGCTGAGAAGCATTTCCTAAAATTCCGCCTAGTAAATCACCAAGTCCACCTCCTGAATTTACGCCAGATTGATTTCTTTGGTTACCAAGATATCCCATTACAATTGGAGCAAGCATTGCCAAAATCGGTCCGATTTTCGACATTGAAATTCCGCTTGATTGTGATAATTGGTTTTCTACTTCGGCTTTTTGTCCGCCAAAAATATGAGATAAGATAGAGTTTCCATCTTCTTCTGATGCTTGTGAAGGATTGTTCAGTACGCTACCATCGTGTTTATTGAGGGCATTGTTGATGTTTTCTGCTTCTTGAGGATCTTCTGATTTTTTGCGCAATGCACTTATAATAAGTGGTGCAGCAACTGCAAGAAGTGCAAGAATTTGATTTTGTGAAATTCCGAAACGGTTTTCTGCTTCTTGAGCAACTTGTGTTCCGGTGTTACCTGTGATTAGGTCGATTAAGCTCATAGTTTGTTTATTTAGTTGTTAATAAAATTGTTTTTTTAACATACCAAATTTATCAAAATTTATACCGCTTACAAGAAATATCAAAACTTTAATATAAATTTAAGAGAAATTATTTTTTAAAAATAGGCACATTACTGCAGGCTTCTCCGAACATTAGTGATTTTACGAGTGGTTTTAGTTGTTGTACAAGTTCTATGTAGGCATTTTCAGGTATATTTTCATCGGTGCAACCTTTTACCAAAACTCTCTGATGCATCAAATCGGTGAAATCATAGGTTTGTATCGCGTTGTGCATTAGAAGAACTTCCAAATCTTCACGGTTTCCGTAAATTATTTTTTTGGCAACTTCGGTGAGTTTTGCAGTCAGTAGAAAATACGCCCAAATCGGAACGATTGCATCTGCAGAATTATAGATGTAGACATAGCAATTTCTATATTTTTCATTGTCTAAATTTGAGATTTTTTCTCGGAAATCTTTTTCTTTCAGAATCAATCCTTCAAACAAAAAATCTTTGATGTCGATCCCAATTCTCGTTCCTTTTGGGACCAAATCAGATAGGTCAAAATTCACCAAACCACTTTCTGCAACTTTGTTTTTTATTTCGAAATCTTCGGACATTTTATTTATTATCTTTGAAACAAATTTAAGTTAATTTTTTAACTTTTAATTTTCAACTTAATGAAATACTATATAATTGCAGGTGAAGCTTCAGGAGATTTGCACGGAAGCAACCTGATGAAAGCCATTAAAGAAAAAGATACAAATGCCGAATTCCGATTTTGGGGAGGAGATCTCATGCAAAAACAGGGCGGAACTTTGGTAAAACATTACCGAGATTTGGCTTTTATGGGATTTCTGGAAGTGGCTAAAAATCTGAAAACCATTCTCAACAATATTAAATTTTGTAAACAAGATTTGCAAAAATACCAACCTGATGTTTTGATTTTGGTAGATTACCCTGGTTTTAATCTAAGAATAGCAGAATTTGCTAAATCATTGAATATTAAAATAGTATACTATATTTCTCCACAACTTTGGGCTTGGAAAGAAGGTCGTGTTGAGAAAATCAAGAAATATGTAGACGAAATGCTCGTGATTTTACCTTTTGAGAAAGATTTTTATAAAAAACACCTAGTTGATGCACATTTTGTGGGACATCCTTTGTTGGATGCGATTTCAGATTTGCCCGAAATTTCTCCCGAAAATTTCAAAAAACAATACGGATTGAACGACAAAGAAATTATTGCACTTTTACCGGGTTCGCGTGAACAAGAAGTGGAGAAAATGCTTCAATTAATGCTTTCTGTTCGTAAAAATTTTGAAAATTATCAGTTCGTGATTGCAGGTGCGCCAAGTTTGACCAAAGAATTTTACCAAAAATTTGTAGACAGTGATGTTCATTTTGTATCCAATAAAACCTACGATTTGCTCCGTTGTTCAAGAGCAGCGCTTGTTACTTCGGGAACTGCGACTTTGGAAACTGCACTGTTGAACGTGCCTGAAGTAGTCTGTTACAAAAGCAGTAGGATTTCGTACGAAATTGGGAAACGTGTAGTGAAAAACATTAAATACATTTCTTTGGTCAATCTCATTATGGATCGTGAAATTGTTACAGAACTCATTCAAAATGATTTGAATACCGAAAATTTGGTGAAAGAACTGCAAACGATTTTAGCAGGCGAAATGCGAAACGAAATGCTTGAAAATTACAAGTTATTGCGTGAAAAACTCGGTGGAAAAGGCGCAAGTGAACAAGCCGCAGAAATTATTGTGAATTTGAAATAATTTTCTAAATTTGGTTTTGCTAAAAAACACAATATTGATGCACAAACAACCTCTTTTGCTGATGTTGATTTGTTTTATACTCGGAATATTCTTTTTCGAGTCTTTTCTTTTAGATGAAAAATGGATTATTAGTTTGTTGATTTTCAGTTTTTTAATTGTAATTTTTCAATTTTCAAACATCCGATTTTTTAAAAAATTAAAATACTATTTTCTTGTATTGTTCTTTTTTTCGGTGGGGATTTTTACCCATTTTCTTCAGAATAAACAGGTGAAAATTCCCGATATTAATGGAAAGCAAATGCTTGTTTTCAGATTACAAAAAAAACTGAATTCTAACCAAAAAAATAGGAGATACGAAATTGATGCCGAAACAGAAGGTGGCAAAAATCCATTCAAAATGATTTTGACCATCCCAAAATCTGAACAAGAACTGGATTTTCGGCATTATTATCAAGCGGAGATTTATACCAACAAAGTTGAAAAACAATCCCAAGATTTTGGGTTTGATTATCAGAAATATTTGGCAAGAAAAGGTATTTTCTACCAAGGTTATGCTGCGAATTCTTATGAATCGGTCGAAAAAAAATCGCTTTCTATTGCTGAGAAAATCAGACAGAAACGTTTAGAAGTCCTTCAAAATATTGATCATTCTGCGATTTCTGGTAAAGCCAAAGAATTTACCAAAGGCATCATTTTGGCAGACCGCACCGAAATGGATGCTGAAACAGTGCAAGATTTCAGCAAATCTGGATTGGTGCATCTTTTGGCGATTTCGGGTTCACATATGGCTATTATATTTTGGTTGGTTTTAGCCCTATTAAAACCCATTTTTCCGGTAAAATTTAGAAATTTTCCGGTCATAATTTCATTAATTTTAATTTGGAGTTTTGCTATTTTTATAGATTATGGGAGTTCTGTAATCCGCTCTTGTATTATGATTACGGCTTATTATTTTTACATTTTGCTTAATAGAAAGCCTGATTTGTTGCACGCAATTGCAATTGCTGGATTTGCTATTTTGGTAGTTGATAGCAATCAATTGTTTGATGTTGGTTTTCAACTCAGTTTTGTGGCGGTGTTGGGAATTTTTTGGTTGAATCAGCCGATTTTGCGCTATTTACCAAAACCGAATACTAATTTTCAACGTTTTTTGGTTAACATTCCGAGTGTGAGTCTTTCTGCACAAATTGCGACGCTACCTTTGGTTATTTTTTATTTCCATCAGTATTCATTAATCTCGATTGTCGCAAATTTGGTGGTGATTCCGTTTTCTGAAATCATTATTTTATTTTCATTAATGATGACTGTTTTGTTGGCATTTTCGTTTCAGTTTGACTGGCTGAATTCATTGTATGATTTTTTTGTTACGAATTTGCTAAGCGTGATTCATTATTTTGGACAATTAGACGCTGTTTTTTATCGGGAAATTCCTATGTATTTGGTAGAGGTTGCCATTTTGTACTTCTGTTTTTATTACATTCGGCGTATATTATTGGAACATCACATTCGTTCTTGCCTTCGTTTTGTGTTTTTCTTACTGTTATTTTTTTCGGTGAGGTTGTTTTTTAATTATCAAAGTAGCCAAAATAATGAAGTGATCATCACTAAAATGTTTAAAAATAAAGTAGTGATTACTAAACAAAAAAATATGGTCACTTTTTGGGTAGAACTTACTACAGATAAAGGAAAGCTTATGAAATCGGTAGTGGAACCTTACCTCACTTCCAGGCGAATTTCTGATTATGAAATAAGAAAAATTCCTGAAAATAGTACTGCTTTTGTTTACCAAAATAAGAGGTATTCGCTCGAGTAAAGTTATTTAGAATTGTTATAAACTGCTAAAACTGATATTTGTCATATACTCAGGTGTTAACAAATTCTTAATTTTGTGAGAATTCAAAAAAATATAATAATAATGGCAGGTTTAACTCAATCTACAATTGGTAGAAAGTATTTAATGGCGCTTTCAGCAATGTTTTTGTTGATTTTTTTATTGATTCACTTATCTATTAACTTAATTTCAGTGTTTAGCGAAGAAGGATTTAATTCCGCATCAGAATTTATGGGAAGCAACCCATTAATTCAATTTGTGATGCAACCAATTCTTTTTGTTGGCGTGATTTTCCATTTTGTGATGGGATTTGTTTTAGAAATGAAGAATCATTCAGCAAGACCCGTAAAATATGCAGTAAATGGAGCTTCGGCAAATTCGTCTTGGGCATCTAGAAATATGATTATTTCAGGAGCCGTAATTTTAGCTTTTTTAGCACTGCATCTTGCAGATTTTTGGTTCCCGACAATTTCTAAAAATTATCTCGGAGCAGAACATTCAGAAACTGATTTTCAACATTTGCAAGAGAAATTTTCTGAACTTTGGCGTGTTGCTTTCTATATTGTTTGTTTTGTGTTGCTTGGTTTGCACTTATCTCACGGATTTCAATCTTCATTTCAATCAATTGGAGCAAGACATCCGAAATACTTGAAGTGTGTAAAAAATTTAGGACTTTGGTATTCTATATTAATTCCACTTGGATTTATCGTAGTAGCAATTTTTCAATATGTAACTCAATAATTTACTGAATATTATGAGCAAATTAGATTCAAAAATTCCAGCAGGTCCATTAGCAGACAAATGGAAAAATCATAAAGATCACATGAATTTGGTAGCACCAAATAACCGTGACAAAATAGACATTATAATTATTGGTACAGGTTTAGCAGGAGGTTCTGCTGCTGCAACTTTGGCGGAACAAGGCTATAATGTAAAGGCTTTCTGTTACCAAGATTCACCAAGAAGAGCGCATTCTATTGCTGCACAAGGTGGTATAAATGCTGCTAAAAATTATCAAAATGATGGTGATTCGGTTTATCGATTGTTTTATGACACCATAAAAGGTGGTGATTATCGTGCAAGAGAAGCGAATGTTTATCGTTTGGCAGAAGTTTCAGGTAATATTATAGACCAATGTGTTTCGCAAGGTGTTCCTTTTGGTAGAGAATATGGCGGACAATTAGATAACCGTTCTTTCGGTGGTGTACAAGTAAAAAGAACTTTTTATGCAAAAGGACAAACTGGACAACAATTGTTGTTGGGAGCGTATTCTGCAATGAGCCGACAAATCGGTAAAGGAAAAATAAAAATGTACAACCGTCACGAAATGATGGATTTGGTAATTGTAGATGGAAAAGCTCGAGGAATTATCGCAAGAAATTTGGTAACCGGTGAAATTGAAAAACATTCTGCACACGCAGTAGTAATTGCTTCTGGTGGTTACGGTAATGTGTATTTTCTATCTACCAATGCGATGGGAAGCAATGTTTCTGCTGCTTGGAAAATCCACAAAAAAGGTGCTTATTTCGCAAACCCTTGTTATGTGCAAATTCACCCAACATGTATTCCAGTTCATGGGACACAACAATCAAAACTAACTTTGATGTCAGAATCTCTTAGAAATTCTGGAAGAATTTGGGTTCCTAAAAATATTGAAGACGCCATTGCAATTCGCGAAGGTAAATTGCGACCAGAAAATATTAAAGAAGAAGATCGCGACTATTATTTGGAAAGAAGATATCCTGCTTTTGGGAATTTAGTTCCGAGAGATGTGGCTTCTAGAGCTGCAAAAGAAAGATGTGATGCTGGTTTCGGAATCGAAAATAATGATACTAAAGAAGGTGTTTACCTAGATTTCTCAACGGAAATTATGAAAAAAGGTAGAGAAGCCGCTTTAGAGAAAAACATTCACAATCCTACAGATAAACAGCTTTACGATTTAGGAAAAGCGTGGGTTGAAGAAAAATACGGAAACTTGTTTGTGATGTACGAAAAAATCACAGCAGACAATCCTTATGTTACTCCAATGAAAATTTATCCTGCAGTGCATTATACAATGGGCGGAGTTTGGGTTGATTATAACTTGCAATCTACGATTCCTGGATGTTTCGTGATTGGTGAAGCCAATTTCTCAGACCACGGTGCAAATAGATTAGGTGCATCTGCTCTGATGCAAGGTCTTGCTGATGGATATTTCGTATTGCCTTACACTATTGCAGATTATCTTTCTGCAGACATCAGAACTGGAGCAATTTCTACTGAATCTGCTGAATTTAAAGATGCTGAGAAAGAAATTTTAGATAAAGTTCATTTCTTTTTAAATAATAACGGAACCCATTCTGTAGATTATTTCCATAAAAAATTAGGACACATTATGTGGAATAAAGTAGGGATGGGAAGAACACCTGAAGGTTTGAGAGAAGCCATTGCAGAAATTGAAGAAGTTAGAAAAGATTTCTGGGAAAATGTAAAAGTTCCTGGTCACGCAGATAATATGAATCCTGAATTGGAAAAAGCTTTCAGAGTAGCCGATTTCTTAGAATTGGGACAACTCATGGCAAAAGATGCTTTGGCAAGAGAAGAATCTTGTGGAGGACATTTCCGTTGGGATCACGCTACACCAGAAGGTGAGGCAGAAAGAGATGACGCCAATTTCAAATATGTTGCTGCATGGGAATATAAAGGTCTCGACATCAACCAAGAAGTACTTCACAAAGAAGATTTGGTGTACGAAAATATTGAAGTGAAAACAAGAAGTTATAAATAATCTCCATAAAATATTTTAATAAAATGAGTGCAAAAAAAGGATTAAACCTGACTCTGAAAATTTGGAGACAGCAAAACAATAAATCAAAAGGTCTTTTTGAGACCTACAAAATATCAGATGTCTCTACCGATTCTTCGTTCTTAGAAATGCTCGATATGCTAAATGAAAATTTGGTAAACGAAGGCAAAGAACCAATTGCTTTCGACCACGATTGTAGAGAAGGAATCTGCGGAATGTGTTCGTTGTATATCAACGGAAGAGCGCATGGTCCAGATACCGGAATCACAACTTGCCAATTGCACATGAGAATGTTCAAAGATGGAGAAACCATTACCATTGAACCATGGAGAAGCGCAGCTTTCCCAGTAATTAAAGATTTGGTGGTGGATAGAAGTGCTTTCGACAGAATTATGGCAGCAGGTGGTTTTATTTCAGTAAATACTTCTGGTAGAACTACTGATGCCAACAATATTTTGGTTCCTAAAGAAGATTCAGACAAAGCGATGGATGCAGCTGCTTGTATTGGTTGTGGAGCATGTGTTGCCACCTGTAAAAATGGTTCAGCAATGTTATTTGTTGGTGCGAAAGTTTCTCAATATGCATTGTTACCACAAGGTAGAGTAGAAGCTAAAAGAAGAGTGCTGAAAATGGTTGCAACTATGGACGAAGAAGGCTTCGGAAATTGCTCTAATACTGGAGCATGCGAAATAGAATGTCCTAAAGGAATTTCTTTGGAAAATATCGCAAGAATGAACAGAGAGTATATGTCTGCTTATACTACAGAGTAATTGTAAATACAATTTAAAATGTAAAAAAAATCACTGAACATTGTATCAGTGATTTTTTTTGATCTTTATTAAATGTGGACTTTGTTTATTTGTTTTTAAAGTGTAGTTTTAATTTGTATTAATAAATCTAAATGTTTTTTTATTTTCCAGTTAGTTTTTTGTTGTATACAAAAAAACCAGATTTAAATCTGGTTTTCTATTATTAATTGTTTTATCAATTATTCAGTGTCTTTGATGAATTTTATTTGTTTGGTTTCACCATAATTATCAATTGCGATTATATAAACTCCATCTAGTAAATGTTTTACAGATATTGAGCTTTCTGCAATAACTCCAGACATTACCAATCTACCTGCTTCATTATAGATTTTATAACCTGCTCCTGGTTTTACTTTTGTGAAATTAAGCAGATCCGAAGTAGGATTTGGGAAAATCTGTATTCCTGGTAAACCAACAATTGGAGTATTGATAGGTAATATTTTTACTGCATAATCTTCAACTTCACCATTTACGAAATCTACACAAGTAACTGGAGTAGTATCTCTACTAAGTGCAACTCTCATCACCAATAATTTGGTATCATTCATACTTAGGAAGGCTGTAGTAGGTACATTGAAAGTTCCTTCAATCGGAGTGGTTTGATTTGCTGGTGAATTTAGAATTACTTCAGTACTTTCAAATAGACCATCTCTATTGAAGTCAATCCATACTTTAATTGCCTCATCATAATGAGTGGATTGCCATCCTTTAGATACAGAAATTTTATTATTTAATGATGCTTGGTATAACGTTATCAATCTATTTGCATCAGCTGTATAATTGCTATAGCTAGATGATCCAGAAGCACTAGTCATAGTTGTAAGTCCTGTTCCAATTGGTGTTATTTCAACATTAGAAATAAACTCAGGTCCTGGAGTTTGTGATCCCATAGTACAATATACTTTCACAGGGAGTGTTATGAATATGTATGATTGAGTATAATTAGTAGAAGGTGTACCAGAACATACATTTAAAACCTGAACTTCATAAGTAGTATAATCTAATAAGTTAGTTAATAGATAACTATTGGTAGCTGAATTAACAACAGTCCAGCTGTTAGCACCTATTTTTCGGTATCTTACAACGTATGTTGCACCAGTAAATGCATCCCAAGAAACCAATGCTTGTGAATTGGTAATTCCTGTTACAGATAATCCTAAAGGAGGTGTAAGACAGTCAGCTTTTGTAGTGAATATTACAGAATTTGTAAACGCACCAGTTACACCTAAACAAACTGTAGCAACTTGTACTTCATATTGTGCATAGGCAGCTAGTCCAGTTAAAGTTATATTATTAGTGGCTGCAGGAACTGTAGTCCAAGTAGTCGTACCAGTAATTCTGTATCTTACAATATAAGTAACTCCTAAAATTGCATTCCAACTTACATCAGCTGTGTAACTTGTGATGTTAGTTACCGTAACATTTGTTGGTGGATTGGTATTACACAAAGTAGTAAAAACTACAGGTGTAGTATAGGTACCAGTTACGGTAGAACAAGTCGCAGCAACTTGTACTTGATATTGTGTAGATGCATTTAGACCAATTATGTTGTAACTAGTTCCAGTAACAGGTACTGTAGTCCATGTTGTTGAACCAAGAGGTCTATATTGTACTACATAAGTGGTATTAGAAGATGACGGAGTCCAATTTACGGTAGCTGAAGTTGGTGTAATGGTTGTAACCGTCACATTTGTTGGCGGATTTGTACAACAAGTTGTAAATACAGTTGGTGTAGAGTAGGTACCTATTGAAGTTCCACAAACGGTTGCAACTCTAAATTCATAGGTGGTACATGTTGTTAAACCAGCAAAATTGTAAGTATTTGTTGTTAGGTTTAGTGTAGTCCATGTTGCAGCTCCTAATACTCTGTATTGGAAACTATAAGTTGCTCCGTTTGGAACAGCAGTCCAGTTTGCAACAGCTGTGGTACTAGTAATATTTGTAACTGTAATTCCTGTTGGTGTATTGTTACAACATGTTGTAAAGTTAACAGGAGTAGAATAAGTTCCTATCACGGTTCCACAAACACTTGCTACTTGAATTTCATAAGGAGTACAAGTGGTTAAACCAGTAAAATTATAGGTATTGGTTGTTAACGGAACTGTAGTCCAAGTAGTTGAACCAACTGGGCGATATTGTAAACTATAAGTTGCACCATTGGTTGTATTAGCAGTCCAAGTTGCAGTTGCAGTAGTACTCGAAATATTACTCACAACTAAACCAGTAGGAATAGTTGCAGCACATGGTACAGAACCTGTGAATTTAACAGCATAATCTTCAATTTCTCCATAGGTGAAACCTGTACAAGCATTAGTTGGAGCGGAACTATATTTCATTATTACACGCATTCTAGTAGGAAGCGGACCACCATATGCAGTAGTAGGAACTGTAAACGTACCAGTTGCTGGATTGACAGTGTTCCCTGGTGTACTCACCACTTTTTCAGTGGCATCTTCAAATACCCCATTTCTATTAAAGTCAATCCAAACAGTTACAGTCTCATTCCATTGTGTACTTGTCCAAAATTTGGTTACTGATAAAGCGTTTCCAGTAGAACCAAGTACTAACGTAACTAATCTAGTTGGATCAGTGGTATAATCGGTATAGAAACTTGCTCCAGAATCACTAGTCATTACAGCAGGACCACCAGTTGGTGTAACTTTTACCTGAGAAATGTATTCATCACCTGTATTAGTTGAAGCAATCGGGCAATAAGTCATACCTAATGTCGTAAATAATGTTGATGCAGAGAAAGTTCCTGTAACACCAGAACACACATTTGCAACCTGAACCTCATATTGAGTTGATTCTGTAAGTCCAGTAATCAAATACGAGTTTGTAGCAACGTTTACGGTAGTCCAAGTAGTTGAACCAACAACTCTGTATCTAACTTCATAAGTTGCACCAGTTGAAGCTCCCCAAGTTACATTTGCTTGAGTCTGTGTAATTGCTGAAACTACCACATTGGTAGGAGCAGCACTTGAACAGGTAGCAATTGTTGTAATTGTCATAGGTCCAACTGCATAAAATACGTTACCAATAGCACTAACTCTTACTTTTACAGTAGAACCTGCTGTAACACCAGTAAAAGTGAAATTCTCAGTGCCATCATTTGGTGTAGAAGCACTAAGTACTACCCAAGTTGCTCCATTATCTGTTGTGTAATCTATTTTTACATTGGCAACATTGTATGGAGCTGCAGTAGTAGTTACTACATTCCATGTAACAGCAGATGCCGAATTATTGTAGCCAGAAGTTGAAGTTACAATAAAAGGACCTGCACTACCAACTGTAATAGCTTGAGTTGCAAATTGAGTTTGTTGTTCAGCTGCATTTGCATTGTTATCTCTTACTGTAACTGCAAAATTAGAAGTTCTTGCAACGGTAGAAACAGATTCCCAAGTATTGAGAGCATTATTTAAAGTTCCCGCCATTACCGAAGAAAATTTTGGGAAATATCTTGTTGGACTTGTTACAGGATTGAAGGATCTAAAAGACCCACCACTAGTAGTAGTGCCTATATTGGTTTTATTAATAGTTACAGATGCATCATCAATTTCTTCCCAACAATAAGTAATAGGATCATTTTCAGGGTCCGTTGCTGATGCAGTTAAAACAAAAGCAGTACCTTTTGGTATAGTATAAGCAGGCAAAGCCGCAATCACAGGTGGATTATTTGTAATAGCAGTTTCTACATCACAAGTTTTAGAAATAAGATTTGCTTGTACTTGTCCGATGCTTACTTTATGAAAATAAGGATCAGAGTGTGCTTGAATATCAGTAGAAGAACCTGTAATACCAGCATATCCCATAATTGTAGAACCAGATCCAGGTTCTACATTCACACCTGTACCTTCCAAACTGTGTGCAAAAGTATGGTTTGCTCCAAACTGGTGCCCCAATTCGTGAGCTACATAGTCAATATCAAAATTATCACCTTGCGGAATTCCATCTGCAGGTGAGGTATATCCTGAACCTTTTCCTTCAGGAACTGCCGCTGTTGGATTCACACAAATACAACCAATACAACCTGCATTACCACCACCACCAGAATCACCGAACAAGTGGCCAATGTCATAATTGGCATTACCAACTACACTAGTCAAAGTTGATTGCAATTCTGTATTCCAAGCACCACCTGAACCAGTTGCAGAAGGAGAATAAGGATCTGTTGATGCATTGGTATATATAAGAGCAGGATAATTTTGTAAATTTAGGTGTAATGCAAAATCTTTTTCGAAAACGCCATTACATCTTGTTAATGTGGCATTTATTGCGGTTAATGCACCAGCAACACCTCCAAAATAGGTGGTGTATTCAGCTGTTACAGACATAGCCAAACGCAATGTTCTATATTTTTTATCTGAAGATTTAGAAAAATCAAGAGGATTATTGGTAAATGTTTTACCTTGCTCGTACAAATTTTCAATTTGTTGTTTAGACAATTGATTTTCATTCATAGAACAAAGAAATCCTCTATTACCAGTATTAACTGTTTTCTTGTGGACACCGTAAACCGTCTTAGATGTGTTTATGGGATCAATGAATTGATATTCTCCATTTTTGATAATCATAGATTGAAAATCATTTGGCGCCAAAGAAAATCGAATTTGTTTTAATGGGTCATTTATGCCAACACCAGAGTAGGATCCCAATTGATATTGATCAGCAAGTTCTTTTACTACAACTGGGAAACTATAGACCGCGAATTTCTCTACCATACCATCTAAAGTTGGAATAGAGATTACCACGGGTTTAGAATTTTTCCCAAATTCTTGTACATTTTTGAGTTGAGACCTCAATAAATTGATATCCAATTTATAAAGAATAGCTGGTCCTGAGTTCTCTCTTATTTTTTTGCCTTCCATAGACGTGGTAGTCCATTGCGAAAAAGACAACAAGAATAGGAATCCGGTCAGCAAAAAGGTAAATATTTTTTTCATATTTATGAATATTTTTAAGATTTAACAAATTTAATTAAAAATTGTCATCTAATCACAACATCTATTCGTTAAATTTTAATTTTTTTTATACAAACTAATTTTTGGTTATTAATAGTAATAAAAAAATCCTTAAGATTACGTCTTAAGGATTTTTTATAATTAAATCTGACCTTATTTTTTTATGAATTTTTGTTGTATGGTCTGATTTTCGGTTTCTATTGAAATTACATACACTCCTTTCACAAGTTTTTGTACAGAAATTTTATGATCAAGTATGGTTCCTTTTGAAACCAATTGACCTACTGCATTGTGAATTTTATATGGAGTTTTATCAGCAACTTTAGTAATATTCAAAATATCT
The DNA here is from genome assembly GCA_937876095.1 of uncultured Flavobacteriales bacterium. Taxonomy (GTDB): domain Bacteria; phylum Bacteroidota; class Bacteroidia; order Flavobacteriales; family Weeksellaceae; genus CALFIE01. The sequence continues at coordinate 33,596 of CALFIE010000069.1, forward strand.
GTAGTTGGATTTGGATAAATTTGAATAGATTCTGCAATTGCATCTTTTACACCCAAAGTTGGAGTAATTTTCACTGCATAATCTTCTATTTCACCGTAAGCAATATTATTGCAAGCATCTGAAGGTTGGTTATTATACTGCATAATTACTCTCATTATTACAGTGTCAGTTCCTGCATATGCATTTGCTGGTACTGCAAATGTTCCAGTTACCGGAGTAGTCTTATCTGGAGACGTCGTCAAAATAATTTCTGAAACTTCAAAACTACCATTTCTGTCGAAATCAATCCAAGCGGTAACACCTTCATCATATTGAGTTGCTGGCCAATCTTTGGTAACTGAAATTGAATTTCCAGTTGTTCCTTGTTGCAAAGTTATTAATCTAGCGCTGTCATTTGTGTAGTCAGAATAAGTAGTAGCTGCAGAAGTACTTACCATTGCAGTTCCAGTAGAAGGGGTTACTGTAACATTTGAAATGTAATCCTCACTGGCATCACCAGAATTTACAGCGCAAACTTGATATAATAATGTTGTGAAATTTGTTGATGTAGAAAATGCTCCTGTTGTTCCACTACAAATATTAGCTACTTGTACTTCATATTGAGTTCCTTCAGTCAAACCACTCAATAAAATAGAGTTGATAGATGATGAAACAATGGTCCAAGTTGTTGTACCAACTATTCGGTATTGTACTGAGTAAGTTGCACCTGAAGAAGCAGCCCAACTAACTTGTGCTTGATTTTGAGAAATTCCGGAAACGCTAATTCCTGTTGGTGCAGAAGTGGAACATCCCGCTAAAGCAGCTACCGTTACAGGACCTACTGCATAAAATACATTGTTAATTGCAGAAATTCTTATTTTGAAAGTTGCACCAGTACTAAAAGTAGGGAAACTAAAAGATTCTGCACCATCATTTGGAGTAGATGCTGTTAAAACAGTCCATGTTGCACCATTGTCTGTGGTATAATCTATTTTCACATTGGCAACACTATATGGTGCGTTGTTGGTATTTACCACATCCCAAGTTAAAGCACCAGCTGCATTATTATAAACAGTAGTAGATGTTAGTTTAAATGGACCAGCTGCTCCCACATTGATGGTCTGTTGAGCACTTTTGGTTTGTTGTGATGTACTACTTGCATTATTATCTCTTACCGTAATTGCAAAATTGGTTTGTCTTTGTACAAGCGAAACAGTTTCCCAGCCTGCCGTATCTGTTAAATTCCCATTCATTACAGTAGAAAATTTAGGGAAATATCTTGTCGGTGTATTGGTTGGTGGTAATGATCTAAAATCTGCACCACTTGAATTGGTGCCATTTGTTGTTGTAATTTCATTACCTGCATCATCAAATTGTTCCCAACAATAAGTCATAGGATCACCTTCTGGATCTGTTACCGTTGCTGTAAGTACAAATGCAGTTCCTTTAGGAATAGAATACGTTGGTAATGCTGAAATTACAGGAGGACTATTAGAAACAGCTGTTTCCACATCGCAAGTTTTTGAATTTAAATTATTTTGAACTTGAACAATACTCGCTGCATGAAAATAAGGATCAGAATGTGCTTGTACGTCTGCACTAGTAATACCAGCATAACCCATAATTGTGGAACCTGAACCAGGCTCCATATTCACTCCAGTTCCTTCTAAGTTAAAAGAGAAAGTATGGTTTGCACCAAGTTGGTGTCCTATTTCGTGTGCTACATAATCAATATCAAAATAATCACCTTGTGGATTTCCATCTCCAGGTGAAGTAAATCCAGAACCTTTACCTTCCGGTACTGAACTGGTAGGATTTACACAAATACAACCAATACAACCTGCGTTTCCACCGCCACCAGATGCACCAAATAAGTGACCAATATCATAATTCGCGTTTCCAACTACACTGGTAAGTGTAGATTGTAATTCGGTATTCCAAGCACCACCTGCTCCAGACGAAGCAGCTGAATAAGGATCAGTAGAAGCATCGGTGTAAATTAACGCTGGGTAATTTTGTAAATTAAGATGCAATGCGAAGTCTTTTTCGAAAACTCCATTACATCTTGTTAAGGTTGCATTAATCGCTGCTAAAGCACCCGAAGTTCCGCCGAAATAAGTGGTGTATTCTGCTGTTACAGAAACTACCAATCTTAAAGTTCGGTATTTCTGATCAGAATTTTTTGAAAATTCATTGGTGGTGTTAATGAATTTTTTACCAGACTTGTATAAGTCTGCAATTTGTTTTTTTGAAAGAACACTCTCATTCATTGAACAGAGAAAACCTTGTCCATCTGTATTATGAGTTTTAGCATGAACTCCATAGACTGTTTTTTCTTTGTTTTGTGGTTCTATAAATTGATAAACACCATCTTTCACAATCATAGATTGAAAATCGTTTGGCGCAGTAGAAAAACGAATAGTTTTTCTAGGATCATCTATCCCAACTCCTATGTATGAACCTAATTGGTATTTGTCTGCCAATTCTTTTACAACCACAGGAAAACTATACACAGAAAATCTCTCGATAGTTCCACCTAAAGTTGGTAATGAAATTTCAACAGGTTTTGCATTTGCACCCATTTCTTGGGCACTTGCTAATTGAGCTCTAATTGTTTGTAAATCTACACTGTAATATTCTACAGGAACTTTGGTGTTTCTTATTTTTTCACCTTGCATAGTTGTTCTGCTCCATTGCGCAAAACCACTCACAAAAAACAACGTACCAAGTAATAAAGTAAATAATTTTTTCATTTATAAATAATTTTAATAATTTATGATTTTAATGAATTTCTATGCTCCAAAGAT
>CALFIE010000070.1 GCA_937876095.1 uncultured Flavobacteriales bacterium
TAATGATGAGCTTTTTCAAGCTTTTTTTGCACCATTTTTTACCACATAGTCTTTTGTGAAGCAAAGTGATCTTTGTCAAAGTTATTATTAAAAACTACTTCTTTCTGCGGATTTCGTCACGAATTGGGAGCAGTAATTCCATCAATCCATTGAGTTTTATTTCATAAATGGTAGAAAGTTGCATCCCAAGTTTTCCTTTTGGCATTCCTTTTCTTTGAAACCATTCTAGATAATACATTGGTAAATCTGCCAAAACAGTGCCTTTGTATTTACCAAAAGGCATTTTTTCTTCGCAAATTTCCTTCAATATTTCTGGATTCATAATGTCCTAATTTTCACCTTTCTCTTCAGAATTTTCAATTGGTATATTCCGATCAGAAAACTCATCGCTATAGATTTGAATTAATAATGCAGTTATAGAGACCAAAATTGGACCAAAAATCAGTCCCAAAAACCCAAAAACTTTCAGTCCCAAAATAATTCCGAAAACCGTGTTCAGTGGATGTATATTTTCTAATTTTTTCAGTAAAGTAAAACGCATCACATTGTCTACTGTACCAACAATTACCATACAATAGAGCATTAACCAGATCCCATTGTTATCACCAATTGCCAACATATAAATTCCAACTGGCACATATACAATTGCTGCACCAACAATCGGAATCATAGCGCCAATAAAGGTGAACACAAACAATAAAATCGGACTTGGCGCCCCGAAAATATAATAACCAATCAGCGCAACTATGGCTTGTCCTAGCGCAACTACCGGAATTCCTACTGCATTAGCAATTACCATTTTTCTAAATTTTTGGCTCATTTTTTCGCTGTTGGATTTTTTGAATGGTGAAATAGAAGCCAACATTCGCTCAAAAAGCCGTGCTTTTGCCAACATAAAATACAAAATAAAAAACATAGCAGCAATTACGGTAATTGTATTGATGGTGGTATTCAAAATACTTGTAGAAGCTTTGGTTGCATAAGTAGTAATCTTACCAACATTTTCGGCAGTTAAAATTTCGTAACCAGTTTTGGTACGGATATAACTTTCAATTTTTATAAAAAAATCATTGAGTTGTCCTGAATAATTCTGTGCATTACCAATCTTGTGTACCAACAAATCTACTACAAAAAACATAGGCAAAACTACTACAACTAAACAAACTGTTATGATGAAAAGTGCTGAAATCCATGGTTTCCACTTTTTTTTCTCAACCAATTTGAAATTCCAATCTCGAGCAATAATATACAAGGTAATTGCTCCAAGTAAAGACGGCAAAAAATTACTCAAATTTACAGTGATAAGTCCAATCAAAAAGAGAATTACAGATAGAATCAGCAACTGGCGAATCACATTGCTACTAATTTGTGGATCGAGAGATTTCATAGAAATAAGTGTTTTTATTATGTATACAAATTTATAGAAAAATAAAAAGCAATGTGCTACATTAAGAAAAATAGGTTTTTTTTAAAAAAAATCACCTTTTCCTTTATAATGTTTAATCATATTTTCCTCAATTTATTTCGTTATGTAACTACAAAACTTCAATCTGATTTCTCAACAAATCATCAAATTCTTCTCTTTTTCTGATGAGAAGTGCTTTTCCGTTGACAAAAAGAACTTCTGCAGGTTTCAAACGAGAGTTGAAATTAGAACTCATCTCAAAACCATAAGCTCCTGCATATCTAAAAACCAACACATCGTTTTCCCGAACTTCATGTAATTTTCTGTCCCATGCAAAAGTATCGGTTTCACAAATATTTCCAACTACGGTGTAGATTCTCTCGGTTCCTTTCGGATTGGTGAGGTTTTCTATGATGTGGTACGAATCATAAAACATAGGTCTAATCAGATGATTGAACCCTGAATTTACCCCAACAAAAACGGTTGCAGTCGTATGTTTTATAACATTAGCTTTTACTAAAAAATGACCTGATTTGCTTACCAAATATTTACCCGGTTCAAACCAAAGATGTAAATCACGATTACTGTCTTTGCAAAATTTTGCAAAAGATTTTTCTACTTTTTTGCCCAGAGATTTTACATCGGTTTCCATATCACCTTTTTGGTAAGGTACTTTGAAACCAGAACCCATATCTATAAATTTCAGATCTGGGAAATGCTCTGCCAATTCAAACATAATTTCTAAACCTTGCAAAAATACATCGGCATCTTTTATCTCACTACCAGTATGCATATGTAAACCTTCAACTAAAATTTTAGTTGATTTCATTACACGTTCTATATGTCGCATTTGGTGAATAGAAATTCCGAATTTAGAATCGATATGTCCTGTTGAAATTTTGTGATTTCCTCCTGCATAAATATGCGGATTAATCCTGATAAAAATAGGGTAAGAATCACCGTATTTAGTGCCAAATTGCTCCAGAATTGAAATATTATCTAAATTGATATGCACTTTTAACGACATTGCTTCTTCAATCTCTGCAAGATCTACACAATTGGGTGTAAAAAGAATTCGGTCTGATGTAAAACCTGCTTTCAGACCTAGTTTCACTTCATTGATGGAGACGCAATCTAAATTGGCACCAAATTGTTCTACCAATTTCAAAATATTGATGTTGGTAAGAGATTTACAGGCATAAAAAAACTGTGTGTTTTCTGAAAACGAAGTTTTTAGCTTTTCGTACTGTGTTTGTATAGATTCTGTATCGTACACATAAACTGGTGTTCCGAATTCTTCGGCAATATTCAATAAATCTTGATTTTTCATATATAATTTTTAAATTTTTAAACACAAAAAAACAGGTTCAAAACGAGCCTGCTATCAAATTTTTTGTGCGATATTTTTGTTGCGACTTTTAACTATATTACCATTTTTTTACCATAAAGAAAGTTGCATTTCCTTTAGTTGAAATTGGTTTTATGTTTTTGTTAAGGGTCATATTTCTTTCTTTTTCTTTAATTATTTTTATCAAAAATACAGTTTCTGAACTAATAATCCAATTTTTTGTTGAAAAATTGCTATTTCGGGAGTTCTACGATTTCAAAATCTCCTTTCAAGAGAGAGAGTTGCAAATCATTGATCTGGTCTTTATTGGTTTTTGAGATAGATACTTTCAGTAAATCTATTTTTTCTCGGGATTGAATTTGGTGGTGCAATTCGTAGAAACCATAACCTGTTAGTTTACCATTTTCTATCACCAAAAATGACTTTTCTCCCAAACTTCTTCCTTTGCTTATTAGGAGTTGATTTCTTACTTTTAAATTAATTATTTGGGTAAAATTCTTTACGTCTGCAAATTCTTCTTTAGATTTTATAAACGCCAAAACTTTATTTCCTTGGGAAAAAGTTTTGAATTTAAGATACGGTTTTATTTCTTTTTGATGAGAAATTCGGGCTACAAAATATTTTTTCTTATCATAATAGAGTCCAAAACTCAAGTGTTGATTGATGTGGATTCCTTTATTCATCAACATTAGTTGTGCAATTAGGTCGGTTCCTGTTGAATCATAAAGTATTTGGCTAACTTCTGCCTGAATCTTTTCCCAACGTTTGGATTTAGAATTAAAGATTTTTATGGAAGCACTTTTCACATCATCTACCAAATCACAAAAAATAATTTCGCTTTTTTCATTCAAAAAATACAAAATTCCTTTTTCTGATGGTAAATCTTGGGTAAGTTCTTTGATTTTATTGGTATAAGTTTTGGCATTCAACTCATCGTGATGAGCTTGTATGATTTCGTTGTCTTTATCTTTAATAATGAGCAATTTAAGTAATTCTAAAGTTGCTCTTGCATCACCAGAAGCACGATGTTCATCAGTTAAAGGAATTCCTAGTGATTTACACAATTTTCCAAGAGAATAACTGGGTAAATCTGGCAATAATTTTTTTGCTAAAGGAATGGTATCCAATGTATTAATCTTGAAATCATATCCTAGTCTTTTAAAAGATTGGCGTAACATTCTATAATCGAAATCTACATTGTGACCAACTAATGTCGTTCCGTTGGTAATCTCAATCACTCTTTTTGCTAATTCATGAAATTTAGGTGCTGTTTTCACCATTTTTGGGGTAATACTGGTGAGTTTTTGCACAAAATGTGTGATGTCACTTTCTGGATTTACCAGCGAACTGAATTGGTCTACCAATTCGTGACCATCATATTTGTAAATTGCAATTTCTATGATGCTCTCGTTTCGGAAACCAGCACCGTTGCTTTCGATATCTATAATTGAATACAATATTTTACCTCTTTTTGGTCAAAAATTTTGAAATTTAACGGAAAAAGTAATTTTTTTCTAAAAATTTGACCCAGTTTCTTTATCTTCTTCTTCCTCCCAATCCGAACATTCCCAAAATTGCTTTGGCTCCTTCTCTCATCAGTGTGTTGGTAAATGTTCTACCTGCACTTGATTGTAACACGGTTTCAAACATTCCTTCTTCTTTTACTGGTTTTTTGGGCTGTTCTTCTGGTGCATTTTCTACGGCTTGTTCCATTCTACCAGTCAAAATTTCGTATGCAGATTCTTTGTCTACTGTTTCTTCGTATTTTTCTGCCAAACCAGAATTGGCAATCAGTTCGTCTACTTCTGCATCATTCAATACATCCATTCTACTTTCTGGTGAAATCAGATAGGTTTGTACGAGTGGTGTTGGTATACCTTTTTCATCAAGAGCGGTTACAAATGCTTCCCCAATTCCTAAATTCTGAATGAGATTTCCGGCATCATAATATTCAGTAATCGGATAGTTTTCTACGGCTTTATCAATCTCTTTTCGGTCTTTTGCTGTGAAACCTCGCAAAGCGTGCTGAATTTTCAACCCTAATTGTGACAATACATTTTCTGGTACATCTCCCGGAATTTGGGTGATGAAATAAATCCCAACTCCTTTTGAACGGATGAGTTTCACCATGGTTTCTATTTGTGAAAGCAATGCTTTGGAAGCCTCCTGGAAAATTAGGTGCGCTTCATCTATAAACAATACCAGTTTTGGTTTACCAGAATCACCTTCTTCAGGAAAACTCATATAAATTTCTGCGAAAAGTGACAACATAAATGTTGAAAACAATTGTGGTTTGTTTTGTATGTCTGAAACGCGTAATATATTTACTACTCCTTTATCACCTTCGTTTGCAAGCAAATCCCAAACATCGAAACTTGGCTCCCCAAAAAACTGTGCAGCTCCCTGTTGTTCCAGCGCAACAATGCTTCTGAGAATAGCTCCGAAAGAAGCAGATGCAATATTCCCATAATTTTGAGCAAGTTCGTCTTTTCCTCCGTTTTCATCTGTGATGTATTGTAGGACTTTTTTCAAATCCTCTAAATCAACCAGTGGTAAACCTTTGTCATCACAATATTTGAAAACAATAGATAAAATACTCTGTTGTGTATCATTCAGTTCCAGAATTTTCCCTAGCAAAACCGGACCAAATTCGGTAACAGTTGCTCTTAATTTCACACCTTTTTCGCCAGAAATCGTCATCAATTCTACCGGAAAACTTTGTGGTTCATATGGTAGTTTTGTTTTGGCATATCGTTCTGTTATGATGCTGTTTTCTGTTCCGGGCATTGCAATCCCAGAAAAATCACCTTTGATATCTAAAACCAAAGAGGGAATTCCTTTGTGCGACAATTGTTCTACAAAAACCTGCAGTGTTTTGGTTTTACCAGTTCCGGTTGCACCTGCAATTAATCCGTGTCTGTTAACGGTTTTCAGAGGAATGGTAACATCTACTTCAGGTACGACTTCACCATCTAACATTGCTTTACCTAAAATGATAAAATCACCTTTTGGTGCATATCTCGCTGATAATTCTTGAATGAATTTTGATTTATCTGCCATTTTTATTTCGATTTTTAATCGGATAAAGGTAAAAATTTATAAGAATATATTTCAAAAAAAAATCTTGGTGATAATAGTCAGTAAAATTAAGTCTCGCTTGTGTTTTATTTTTAGTAAATTTGTCTTTATTACAAAGCGATTTGCAAACCTCTTTTTGCCAAATATAGTCTTTGATTTTACTTTTTTTTATCATTAATAAAAAAAAAACGTTATGAAACGTCATCAATTGCTTAGCAAAATAATAGAAGAACACAATCGAGTGATAGAAAGTCTTCAAAATTCTGTAAACAGATACAAAGTTGCCTCTGATTTAGATGAAAATGACATATCTGATCCAGATGATTTTGCACGACAAACCGAAGCAAAAGATATGCAGTTGCGCTACGAAAAAATGCTGAATTCTGAGAGACAATCGCACGATTTTGTGATTTCTGAAAATGATGCAACACACTCCAAAATAGAAGATGGTGCTCTTGTAGAAACCGAAGACCAAATTTTTTTCTTGGGCATTTCTTTGCCACATTTTAGTTTTGATGGTAAAGAAGTTTTCTGTATTTCTGAAGACGCGCCTATCTACAAAAAAATTCAGCAAAAAAACGTAGGAAGCAAAATAGAAATGGGTGTCAATACATTGGAAATCATTGCTATTTATTAATTTTTTTTAAACGATAATCTTTAAAAACACTTTCCAATTTCGGCCTTTCAAATAATTGTTGGTGAATTTCTGTCCTATTTCTGTAACTTTGGTTGCAGTTCCTGTAATTGAGAACATCTATATTTGTAAAAAATTGAAGTGGAAATTTTGGGATACATTTCGGCAATAATCATCGGTCTTGTAATGGGATTGATTGGTGGTGGTGGAAGCATACTAAGCGTTCCTGTTTTTGTGTATTTATTTGGCTTTGAAACTGTTACAGCAACATCACTTTCGCTTTTTGTGGTGGGAATCACCAGTTTGGTTGGTTCTTTAAGTTATATGCGGGAAAAATCGGTAGATTACAAAACGGCGTTACTTTTTGGGATTCCTTCGGTTTTGGGCGTGCTATTTTCCAGAAGATTGGTAGTTCCTAATTTGCCGCATTTCATCATTAATAAATGGGGAATTTCGCTCACTAAAGATCTTTTTTTGCTTTTACTTTTTGCAGTTTTGATGTTGATTGCATCTTATAAGATGATTAAAAAAAATCAGAATTTGCCGCAACAAAAATCTGAAAACCCCAATTACACACTGCTTGTTTCACAAGGAGTTTTGGTGGGAATTGTTACGGGATTAATAGGAGCAGGTGGTGGTTTTTTAATAGTTCCTGCACTGGTGATGCTACTTGGTTTAGATATGAAAAAAGCAATTGGCACTTCACTTTTCATCATTGCCATCAATTCTCTATTAGGATTTTTGAGCACGATGAAAATGGCACATTCAGATTGGTATTTTCTTCTGATTTTCACCTCATTATCAATTTTTGGAATTCTTTTGGGGACTACTTTTTCAAAAAAAATAGATGGGAAAAGATTGAAACCGGTATTTGGTTGGTTTATTTTGATGATGGGCATTTTTATCATCATCAAAGAAGTTTTTTATCATTAAAATTGTCTAATTTTATGATTTTCGCCCTATTTTTTTAAGAAAAAAAACCTCAACTTTGTTCCATCATTTGGAATTAATCAACAATTATTTTATAGATAAAATCTATTAGTTGAGTGATGTTAATCACAAAATCATCAATAATAAAACACGAACTTTGCAACAATAATTTTACAATTATGAAAATAGAACAAATTTACACCGGTTGTCTTGCACAAGGAGCCTACTATGTAGTATCAGAAAACGAAGCATTTATAGTAGATCCTTTGAGAGAAATACAACCTTATCTCGACCGATTAGCAAAAGATGGCGTCACTTTAAAATATATTTTTGAAACACATTTCCATGCAGATTTTGTGTCGGGACATTTAGATTTAGCCAAAAAAACAGGTGCAAAAATTGTGTACGGACCAACTGCACAACCTGCTTTTGATGCAATTATTGCTACCGATAACCAAATTTTTGAAATCGGAAAGGTGAAAGTAAAAGTATTGCACACTCCTGGTCATACGATGGAAAGTTCCACCTATTTATTAATAGATGAAAACGGAAAAGAAGTTGCTATTTTCTCTGGAGACACCTTATTCTTAGGTGATGTTGGTCGACCAGATTTGGCACAAAAAGCAGCAAGTATGACTCAGGAAGAATTGGCTGGCTTGTTGTATAATTCTCTTTATCAGAAAATTTTGCCTTTAGCAGATGATATCACCGTATATCCTGCACACGGAGCTGGTTCTGCTTGTGGAAAAAATATGCAAAAAGAAACGGTAGATATACTCGGAAATCAGAAAAAAACCAATTACGCACTCAACCAAAGTTCCAAAGAAAATTTTGTAAATGCTGTATTAGACGGACTTTCTGCTCCTCCAAAATATTTTGGAATGAATGTAGCGATGAACAAAGGTGGCTACGAAAGTTTTGATGAAGTGATGAAAAAAGGGAATCATCCTCTTTCTGTAGAAGATTTCGAAACTGCTGCAGAAGAAACAGGAGCACTTATTTTGGATACCAGAAGTACTGCAGAATTTTCAAAAGGATATATTCCAAACTCCATCAATATTGGTTTGAAAGGCGATTTCGCACCTTGGGTTGGAGCAATGATTGTAGATGTACAACAACCCATTTTGTTGGTTTGTGATGAGGATTCTGAGGAAGAAGTTATCACCCGACTTTCCAGAGTTGGTTTCGATCAAGTAGGAGGTTTTCTAAAGGGAGGTTTTGCTGCCTGGAAAAACGCAGGAAAAGAAATTGATACCGTAAACAGAATTTCGCCGGAAGAATTTGCAGCAAGATTCAACGAAAATGCGGTAGTTGTAGATGTTAGAAAACCATCTGAATTTGCTGCAGAACACGTAAATGATGCCTACAAAAATGGTAAGGTAAAAACCATACAACCACCATGGTGGCAAGCTGTTGTCAAGCTCTTGTATACCATCATAATCGTGATCCAGCAGTATGTCTTTTTCCTTCTCAATAGAGGCTGCTTTGTTGAACTTGTCCCAGAACCAGCTTTTCTTAGCAGCTACCTCAGCCACCAGTTCGGGCTTGGCGCGCAGCACCTTCAGCAACTGGTTGATGTAGGCCGATAGCATCACAATCACCAGTATTTCCAACACTATCACCGTCATTAAGGTATAGAACTCGGCTTCCGGTATACCATCTATGGCATCTACCATTGGGGCGGCGGCTTCCTGCGCCCTTGCTGTAAGGCTGGCTGCAGAGGCCAGTAGCAGCATAGCCACCGCAGGTACTACACCTTGTTTTTTGTCTTTCAGGGCTTTGTCCTTTACCACTATGCCCAGCTGTGCCAGTGTATAGGCCAGTGCGCCTATTACCAGTACCAATACCAGCATCAGCCCCACCAGTGTTATCAGCGTTATATTGTAATGTTGTTCCTTGTCGGTACCACCGGTAGCCGCCAGGCACAGTCCGGGCATCAGCATTACGGCAGCCAGCAATATTTTATTTGCGTATCGCATATCGTGTCTTTGTAAGTTATAATTAGTCGTTGTTGTTGTCTGCAAATGGTATCTCACTCATGGCGGTGATGTACTTCTTGTCGGCTTTGAAAGACCACAGTGCTACCACCGTAAAGAAGGCAAAGAATATAGCCAGCGACGTAAGGGGGAATATACCGACACCGGTAATGGTCTCCAGATAATGTATGAATTTCATAAGGTTAGTTTTATTCGTTTACGATTGGTTTCTTTTCAAGTTTGATGTCGGTACCTACGCGCTGCAGATATGCGATAAGCGCTATGATCTCTTTGTTGCTCTTAATGCTGATCTTGTCTTTTGCAAGGTTGGCCACAATCTTGTCA
>CALFIE010000071.1 GCA_937876095.1 uncultured Flavobacteriales bacterium
GATGTGAATAAATATTGTATTTTCTATATTGGTAAAAATATTATTTGATTTTGCATTTCGTCAACAGAAACCACAGATGCAATAGTTTCTATATCTTTTATACATTTTCCTATAGATATTTTTAGTGGATGTGCATAAATCAATCCGCTAAAATTTTTTCCTGTTTTATAAAAATCTGTAACGATGGATAATAAATCTGTATCAAAACTTACTAACACTCTTTCTTTTTCTGTTGCACGTTGTAGCAAACTTTTATCATCTAATAATGTTGTATTATCCTCTTGTGCCGTAAGAATATTTATTGATTTTAAACGTAAAGCGTTAGTGATAGAACGAGGAATATGAACATCCATATAAAAAGATAACTTCATTATCTTTTAAAAATTTATTTTTTTAATAACTGAAGATTGATATTGATTTTTTAAATTTTCTATATTTTGCATTTCTTTTTCTATTTGAATATTCATCGCTTCTTTATTATCCCAATAATATGCTAATGCAGAATAAATTTCTGATAGTGATAAGTATGGATGTTGAAAATGAATTTCTTCTGCACTCCAACCGTACGCTTGGTGTTCAACAATAATCTCACTGACTTTTGTTGTTTTCCCCTCTACGTAAGCAATGCCTTCTTTATATTCAATATGTTGATAAAGTGTTTGTATCATTGTTATTTCTCAATTTGAATTCCACCATTTAAACGGATATATAATGTTTGTCCGATTTGTGTGGATTTCTGTTTTGCAATTTCTGTAAAAGGCATTCTTGTGTTTTCAACTAAAAAATCAAGAATTTTTTTGTCTATTTCGTCAAGCTGATAGTTCATAATATTTAGATTGTAAAATTGTTAAAAATTATTAGTATTTTTTGCAAATATACGAAAAATTATTAAATAAAAAAATTAATACGAATATTAACAATCTTTTAACAAAAAGTAGCAATTCACTCAATATTTCCTATTTTATACTATCTTTTTTGAGGGAATCTGTTTTAATTTTAGGATTTGTTGTCTCAGATTTTTTGAGTTTATCTTTCTTTTTGAAGAAAGAATTGAAACTTTTACTATACACAACTCCTATTCCGTAGCTTTGATTATTGCCTGTTCCTGATCCTGCAGAACTACCTGAAACCATACCAATATTTGATGGTTTGGAATAGGCACGTAATATTCTAGTGCCATCATTCTTTTTAGAGAAATCCCATTCTACAGTACCTTCACCAGAAAGGTAATTTTGTTCTAATGATGATGATTTGGTTACAGGAAATCCTAATCCAGTTTTTACGGTAAATCTTGGCGACAGTAAAATGCTTACACCAGCATTAGCACGATCTCCAAAATTATCTTTTACGTAACCTATATCAAACTGAAATTCTCGACTAATGGAATTCAATACAGAACCTAATTGCTTGAACAATGTGTTATACAAAGTGTTTTCTGCATAAATCCCAAAATTCAAATCATTATTAACATTAAAACTATTCAATAACAATATAGATCCAAATTGAATAGTACGTTCGTTATCATCACTTAATTTTGAATTGAGTGTTTCTGTTAATTGACTAGAAACATCTAGCGGAATAATGTCTAATTTTGGGATTGGTTTGGTAAGTGATCCAGAAATTTTGGATTGTAGCAATACATTAATTGGTTGAATTTTGCCAATTCCTAAATATTCCCCTAAATTGGTAACTGACCTCGGATAATTTGCCACAATGTCCATAGTTGGTGACATAGCATCACCATCCCAACGTAAATTACTACTTTTTGCAATCTGAAAAGTTCTATTTAGAATAGCTTTTGAAATATAAGTACCATTGTCTACAATATAACTTCCGTTCATCAAAATATTTCCTTGTCTGCTCATTCTGAATCGGAGACCAGTTTCATCGGTATTTCCACGTACAGAGATATCTCCTATTTCATCTCCTACCAAAACACTTACATTGGTAGTTTTATCTACAAAAGCGGTGAAATCTATGTTCATATTTGCAGTGCTTTTCTTTCTTTCTTCTGCAGAAATAGCACCTGTTTTATCGGTTTTCAGAAATCTAACCATTTTGTATTCATCTACATTGGTAGCAGAATTGCTATTAAAAGTGAAAGAACTATTATTTATAGCTTTCATTTCTGGTGTTTCTAAACTTAGTTCGGTAATTGGTCCAGAAACATATAAATCTCCTTTTCCATAAACTGTTCCCCAAAACAAATCAAAATCTTTTTGTTTGGTATTCAGTAACATCAGATCATCTGCATGTAAAACCAAATTGACACCCATAGAAGAAAGCGTTTCAAACATGATGGATCCCGAAATATTACCACTAGAATTTCCTCTTTCATCTTTAATTCCTATAAAAGGTAACATTGCCAATCCTTTGGATAAACTGATTACCGTATCATCCATTCTATAATCTACTCCTGTAAAATTCAATTTTAAACCAACTCCTTTCAGTGCAATATCACCATTGTAGTCTACATTATCCATTGTTCCGCCAATTTTCAGAACACCTGTTGCTTTACCACGAATATTACCGAAAACACTTTTCACAAATTCTTGTCCGAAACCTAAATCAAAATCCTTAAGATCTGCTGCCAAATTCAAAGTAGGAGATTTGGTATTGTTATCAATAGTACCAGTAAGTTCAAGATTATTATTCCCAAGAAGTCCTGCAGAAGAAATTTTGGAATCAATTACAAAAACATTGGGTTTATCACTAATTTTTGCACCTAATTTTATGGTTCCCATATCTTTCCCGTTGATTAGAACCTTACTTACTTCTAGATCAACTATAGGTTCAAGTGATTTTTTGTTCATTTTTATATGAACTTTTCCGTTTGCAATACCTTTTATATCCAGATTATTCCCATCATTTTGCAAATCAAAAAGTTTAGATATATCTACATTTTCTACTTCTGCATCTGCTTCAAAATCTTCTGCGGATTTGAATACAGCATTCTTTATTAATACTTTACTATTGTCCGAATATAGACTCAGGTTTTCTAAAGAAAAATCACCTGTCTTTTTGCGATAAGTGATGGAATGTCCCATTTCTGATGAAGTATCTACATTCCACACAAAATTATTGAGTTTAAATTCGGTTGGTTCAAATTTGAAAACCAAATCACCTTGTTCATTGGTACTCTGATTGAAATTGATGGCGTAAGATTTCAATGCTTGATTTTCTTCATCTTCTGGAGTCCCGTGTTTGAAATTGGCGGTAATATGCAGCAATTGATTGTCCTGATTTTTACCACTCAACAATACATCTCTGAAAATATTGTCTTTATAAGCTACCCTATTTATTTTTGCAAAAATTTGTTCTTCTAGATTCGCAGTGTTTATTTTCACTTGCATTTGATCAATCATCGCACTATCTCTTATAGTCTTGCTTTCTGGTATTTTGTAATCGGGATTTGCTTTTGCTAAAAGTTGATCTACTTCAGCAATCTCCTCTTTTTTGGTCATCAAATATTTTACCGAAGGTATATCTGCATTGAGAACGAGATTATTCGCATTACCATCATAAGAACCATCTACTTTTGCGCCATTTGCGATTTTTACGTTGGGTTGAAAATAGTTAACCAAAGCTTGATTAACCTCAAAATTAAAAGAAAATTGTTGACCGTAATACGATTTTTTAATTTTATTACCTACCAAAATTTTGTCGAGACCGTTCTGTATCATTCCGCTCAAATCACCAAGATTGAAGCGACCTTGTATTTTGCCTTTTATCACATTTGGCATATCCACATCTACAATTCTTTCTCCGTTTTCAAAAAAAGCTTTCAGTGTTCCATTTGGTACGTCGTACTTGGTGTTTCCTAATTCTAGTACCACATTTTGTAGTTTAGAATCCAGATTCATATCATTCAGATTGGTAAAAGCAATTTTACCATCAAATCCTCCTCTGAAAGTAGTTTTCTGACCTTGTACTCCAAAATAATTAAGGTTGATATAGTCTATATTTCCTTTTACATCTGCCAATAATCTAGACGTAGAAAAATCTATTTTACCAACAATTTCACCCTTTACTTGTGGATCATTTGCTTTTATAGTACCGTTGTATTGTTTTCTGACCATCGTTCCATCTAGAAATAAATTTCTAATGGGTTTTCCGTTGATTTCAATTTGTGCGACCTCTGATTTGGTACGGAGTTCCATGGTATTTACATCAAAACCACGACCATCTACATTGAATTTCCCCGAAATTAGACCAACCGAATTATTTTTAGTAATGGCTGCAGAATTGAAATTCTTCACATCTAAAATTCCAACATAATGTGGCATTTCTTTGTCTATATCAGACAACGTAATATTGGCTTTTGCTTGACCAATACTGGTAATTGCGGTTCCTTTTGCTATGACTCTGGTTGGAGTTACATTTACACTCCCGTTGTAATTGATGGTACCAAAAGGATCTGCAAAATTCTTCATTTTTTTGGCTACAAAACTCGGTACCATTGCTCGCAACGCAGGATAAGTCAAATTTGCCGAAATTTTTTCGGTTACAATATTGAAATTCCCATTCAGAAGATTGGTAAATTTCATAGCAGGAGCATAAATATCTACCTGTTTTCCTTTTACCAAAAAATTCTGTAACCGGAAATCATTCAGCGTACCATTCATTTTACCAGAAAGAGCAATGTTTTGGTAATTGTCCCAATTAGTTACAAAATAAGAAATATCGTACCCCGAAATGTTGCTACCACGCTTCAGATCCATTTCCCAAATTACTTTGTTGGTGAAATCTGACCAATGTGTTTTTGGGTCTAAATTGAAAACCAAATCGCCTTGCAAAAGAGAATGACTGGTTTCCATAGTGAGATCTTTTAATGATAATCTTTCATTAGTAATCGCAAAATCCGCCGAAAAAGTCTTCATTTGGTGCTCTTTTCCCCATCTTTTGGTAAAGAAACTGAAATTATTGATTTTGGCACTTACATTTGGACCAACAACTTGCAAATCATGAACCAACGCATTTACTTCCGTTGCTTGTAACCATTTTCCTTCATCGCCGTCGTGATTTGCATTAATGATAGAAATTCTGGAATTTTCTATCTGAATTCTACTATTCAATTGAAAAGGTTTCTTTTTGGGATCTCTTGGTGTACCGTCATCAAATTTGTCTATAAACCTGATAAAATTTGAGATAGAATCACCTTTGTACGTCACCACCTTCACATCTGCATCTGAAAGTGTGATGGTAGAAAATTTCAAATCTCGGGAATTCCTGATAATGGAAATAAGGTCGGTTTCGGCTTTCAGTTTTTTGGCAACAATCAGGTCATTGTTTTTATAATCCTTAATGTCTAATCCTGAAATAATGACATCTCCAAAATAATTAATTTCTATATTTTTTTTGGAAATTTGTATACCAAAATCTTTATTTAGGTACTCCAAAGCTCGTTCTGCAATAGCATCTTTGGTTGCCGGTAAATTGATAAAGATAAATAATGCCAAAACCAACACTCCAAAAAAAGCAACAAAAAACAAGAATAATTTTGCCCACCACGAAAGTTTTTTTGCTTCTTCTTTTGCTTGTTTCAGGCTTTCTATAGGATGTTGAATGGTGTGTTTAACATTTTCTACAGCATCATGCATTTTTTCACCAAAATTTTCGGTGTCATTGCTATTTCCTGTATTTTTATTATTCTCTATATTTGCCATTATTTATGAAGCAACCAATCATTTTAGGAATAGAATCATCTTGCGACGATACTTCTGCTGCTATTATTAACGGAAATTCCGTGCTTTCTAATATAGCAGCTAACCAATCTGTACATCAGGAATATGGTGGTGTTGTTCCGGAACTGGCTTCCAGAGCGCATCAGCAAAACATCATTCCTGTAGTGCAAAAATCTATAACCAAAGCAAATATACAACAAAAAGATATTTCAGCCATAGGTTTTACTCGTGGTCCTGGACTTTTGGGTTCACTTTTGGTCGGAACTTCTTTTGCAAAATCTTTGGCAATGAGTTTGCAAGTCCCATTAATTGAAGTAAATCACCTTCAAGCACATATTTTAGCACATTTTATAGAAGATGCAAATCTAGTGCCACCAAAATTTCCGTTTTTGTGTCTTACTGTTTCTGGAGGTCACACTTTAATTGTTTTGGTGAAAGATTATTTCGACATGGAAATCATTGGAAAAACCATAGACGACGCAGCTGGTGAAGCATTCGACAAAATCGGGAAAATCTTTGATTTAGAATATCCAGCTGGTCCAATTATCGACCGATTGTCCAAAAACGGAAATGAAACGGTTTATAAATTTAACAAACCAAAAGTGGAAAATTACGATTATTCTTTCAGTGGAATCAAAACTTCGGTGTTATATTTTATTCAAAAAGAAGTAGCAAAAAATCCGAATTTCATAAATGAAAATTTAGAAAATCTTTGCGCTTCTGTTCAAAAAACCATCGTAGAAATTCTGATGGAAAAATTAGAAAAAGCAGCGCAAGATTTTGGAATAATTGAAGTTGCAATTGCAGGTGGAGTTTCTGCCAATTCTGGATTACGAGAAGCAATGAAGAAAAACTCAGAAAAATTTAGCTGGAACGTCTATATCCCAAAATTTGAATACACGACTGATAATGCTGCAATGATTGCAATGGTTGCGAAATTAAAATTTGAACGAGGAGAATTTACAGACCTAAAAACCGGAGCAACTGCGAGATATGAGTTGTAACAAGTTGGAAGATGGAAGATGAATCATAATTTCAATCTACATCAATCAATTTCAAACCTAAAAAATAATAAATAAATATGGCATCAGGATTTTTTGCAATATTAGATGATATCGCTGCATTGATGGACGATGTAGCAATGGCAAGTAAAATCGCAACCAAAAAAACAGCAGGAATTTTGGGAGATGATTTGGCTGTAAACGCCGAAAAAGCAACCGGTTTTTTAGAATCCAGAGAATTGCCTGTACTTTGGGCAATTACCAAAGGTTCTTTTCTCAATAAATTGATTATTTTGCCCATCATTTTTGTGCTGAACTGGCTGTTTCCTGTCGCTATAAAAGTGATTTTAGTACTTGGTGGTTTGTATTTAGCTTTCGAAGGTGTAGAAAAAATTATAGAATATTTATTTCATAAAGACGATCACAAAACAGACCACGAAGAAGCTCTGGATGTTATGGATGATACCATTGCCGAAGAAAAAGCCAAAATTAAATCCGCAATTACTACCGATTTTATTCTTTCTCTAGAAATTGTAATCATTGCACTCAGTTCGGTTTTAGATAAACCATTGCTCAACCAAATTCTTACCGTAACTGTAGTCTCGTTTATCGCTACTATTGGAGTGTACGGAATTGTAGCACTCATAGTACGAATGGATGATGCTGGTTACAAACTTCAAAAAAAAGCTAAAAAAGAAGGCGGAATTTTATATAATATTGGTCAGTTATTGATCAATATGTTACCTTGGGTAATCAAAATTTTAGGAGTGGTAGGTACTTTTGCCCTGATTTTGGTAGCAGGTGGAATTTTCATTCATTATATAGATGATGTTCATCATTTTGCAGAAAAATTACCTACTCCAACTTTCGTAAATGAATTTATAGCAGGAGTTTTAGGCGGATTACTGATGGTAATTTTAATAACAATTGGTAAAAAGATTTTCAAAATATTTAAAAAATAATTGATGAAACTGTTTTTTGGAGAAATTTTCCCGGAAGTGAAAATCAATGAGGAGGAGCAACTGCACATTGTGAAAGTGCTCCGTATGAAAAACGGGGAAGAAATTTCTGTAACCGACGGAAAAGGAAATCTGGCAACAGGAAATCTGGTTTTCGAAGGGAAAAAAGTATCTTTAGAAAATACCGAAATTAAAAAAAATCACCCTAATTTTTCAACAAAACTGCACATCGCAATCGCTCCTACCAAAAATATCGACCGTATAGAATTTTTCGTAGAAAAAGCAACAGAAATGGCGATTTCTGAAATCACTCTACTACAAACTGAAAAAACCGAACGCAAAAATCTCAACATCGAAAAAATCAGGAAACAATCAATCGCAGCATCTAAACAGAGTTTACGATTTCATTTCCCGAAAATAAATGATTTGACTAAATTATCAGATTTTATCAAAAATTTGGATGCAAAAAGTACTTTTGTTGCGCATTGCAATGAAAATTTAGAAAGACAAAACCTCTCTGAAATCCCTAAACTTGAAAACGTCACTTTTTTGATTGGACCAGAAGGAGATTTTTCTGACAAGGAAATCCAACTATTAGCAGAAAAAGGCATAAAAGCGGTGAGTCTTGGTCAACAACGACTTCGCACCGAAACTGCAGGGATTTTCGTATCAGCATGGAATTACGAGAAGATGTGTGATGTGTGATGAGTTAGACAAACATCTTTTTCTTTTTTCTTTTTTCTTTTTTCTTGTATCTTTTTACTTGTTTTTTTCCAAATAATGCTCCAAAATTTCCTCACCACTTCTGATTGAATTTACTGCCCATCTTATTTGCAATTGCAGCAATTTTTCATCAGAAAGCAGATAATTGATGTTGGATTTCAGCAATTTTTGCTTCAACTCATACATACAAATCGCTGCAGCAACCGACACATTGAAACTATTGGTAAAACCAAACATCGGGATTGCCAAAGTCTCATCTGCAAAATCTAGAATTTCGGTAGAAACGCCTTCTTTCTCCGTCCCAAAAACCAATGCAACCGGTTTTTCTATGATAAAATCCGGTAACATCGTCGCATTTTTCTCAGGTGAAACCGCCAAAATTTGGTAACCACGATTTCTAATTTTTTGCAAAGAATCTAGATTTCTGGGCATTTTCTCGACTTCTACCCAAGTTTCAGCACCCTTCATAATGCGCCAATTTGGGTTAAAAACATTTTCCTCTTCCATAGCAACCACCTTATGAAAACCGCACGCTTCAACCGAGCGCACAATTGCTGCAGCATTCCGATATTGGAACACATCCTCAATCACAGGCAAGACAAAATCACTACTTTGCACAGAAAAATGCAAAATTTTGCGCAAACGTTCATCGGTTAAAAATTGCTTCAAATAATCGAAGGTTTCAGGTAATTTTTCAGGAGAAATCATTACACAAAAATGCATTTTTTTTTCTGAAATCTATAAATTTTGATTGGTAATTACTATTTCAGTAGCAGACGAATTTTGGGTAGTTCACTTTCAGACACGCTGTTCGTTGCAATCTGTCTTTGCGGAACGCGCCAAAGTCGGCGTTCCCACAAATTTTTGAACACAAAAAAGGCGGCGTTCCTACGCAAAGACAGGATTTCCACTTCCATCGTGGCTATTATTACGGTTTCGGTACTTTGGTTGATGATATTTTTTGAGAAATTTTCAAAATTTTGATTTTTTTTTAGGGATTAGTGTTTTTTTAGGTGGCGCTCCTTCGGAGCGCCACCTAAAACGTTACCACATAAATTTTTAAAAAATTTAGATAATAATTCCCTTGTTTCAATTACCAACCTACGATTTTCACACATCCATTTCGCGTGAGGACGTAGGTGGAACTCTTTTTTCTAATTTTTTTTACAAAATTATCCGCTGCTACAATCCCACAAAAAAATTAGAAAAAAAGTGAGAGCCGAAGTCCGACTTTTTTGATTTTTTCAAGTGTGGGAAACACTTTCAAAGTTCAGAACTCTGAAAGGGTTGCGATTTGGAAAAAACAAAAAAGACACGCCCAGAAAATTATGCTTACTTTGTGCAAGAAAATTTTTAATTTTACGGTATGAAACGTAAAGTCCTCATTATCTATACCGGTGGTACGATTGGTATGGAAAAAGAATACGAAACTGGTAGTTTGCGTGCCTTTGATTTTGGCCATATTTTTAAGAAAATTCCGGAAATGAACTTACTGGAATGTGATGTTACGGTACATCAGTTTGCTGAACCTTTGGATTCATCAGATGTCGGACCGAAAGAATGGGTAAAAATTGCAAAACTCATCGAAAAAAATTACCAAAATTATGATGGTTTTCTAATTCTTCATGGGACTGATACAATGTCTTATACAGCTTCTGCTCTGAGTTTTATGCTCAAAAACCTGAAAAAACCTGTGATTCTGACTGGTTCGCAACTCCCAATTGGTGATTTGCGTACCGATGCCAAAGAAAATTTGCTCACGAGTCTCTACTATGCAAGTTTGTACGAAAATAATGAGGCAGTGGTACAAGAAGTGGCGCTCTATTTCGAGTACAAATTACTGCGTGGAAACCGCAGTTCTAAATTTTCGGCAGAATTTTTCGATGCGTATATCAGTCCGAACTTTCCTATTTTGGGACAATCTGGTGTACACCTAAACGTGGACAAAGAGGCACTCTACCGAAATAATTCAAAAGAAAATTTCTCTATAGACACGCATTTGAACGAGAGTGTTTTGCTTTGGCGCATTTTCCCTGGAATGAATTTGAATTATTTACTGGATTTACCACCGGTAAAAGTGCTTATTTTGCAGGTTTTCGGATCTGGTACTATTTTCAGTGACCAAAATACGGAAACTGTTTTGCAAAAAATTAGAAATCAAGGCACCAATCTGGTGGTGATCTCACAATGTGTTTCTGGTGGAATAAGCATTGGGAAGTACAATAACGGTAATGTTTTCAAAAAAATTGGTGCCATTTCTGGTAAAGATATCACAGTTGAATGTGCATTGGCAAAAGCAATGCACCTGATTGATAATCCCAACTATTCTGAAAATTTTGCTGATTTGTTCACAAAAAATTTGCGTGGTGAACTCACCGAATCATAAAATTGGAAATTCGGAGTTCAAAATTTTTGAAATCCCAATAATTAGCCTATTTTTGCAAGCGAATTAGAGAGGTGTCCGAGTGGTCGATGGAGCTAGCCTGGAAAGTTAGTATACGGGAAACTGTATCGAGGGTTCGAATCCCTTCCTCTCTGCATAAAAAATGAAATCCTACAATTTTTGTAGGATTTTTTGGATTTATTACTCTTTGGTGAACCGTTTCCAATCAACTTCTGGATGGATAGGTTTCCCTAAATTAATATGATCAAAAAGTTCTTTTGCAAAATAATTCCCGTTTAGAACACCTCTTGCTCCCAATCCATTAAAAACAAACAGATTGGTAAATTCCTGATGATTTCCTAAAATTGGACGCCGATCTTTCACCGTTGGTCTGAAACCAAATTCTACTGATTTTATTTCAAAATCGTGCGGATAAAATTCTGCAAGAGATTCTGACAAATCTTTAACTTGATTTTCATCTACCACATCTTCTGATTCTTCTCGATCATAAGTACCTCCATAATAATAGGTATTTTCACTTTTTGGAAAAAGAAAATGTTTCTTTTTGATGGTATAATTCGCTTCTATAGGAACAGAAAGTTGAACTTCCAGGTGATGTCCTTTGTTGTGAAGCACAGGAATTTCAGAAAAAAAAGGATTATTTTGTACTTCCATTCCTTCTGCAAAAACTATTTTTTGATAATTAATATCATCATACCTATTTTCACTTGGTAGGAGTTTTTGGTAATCAAATTTCTGATGTAGCAACTGACCTTTCTTTTCTAAATAAGCAAAAAAATCCTCAAAAAAAGCTGTAACATTTAAACGTGCAGATTGTTTTACCAATCCACAATCAAAAGGATTATTAAGCTTTTCTAATGTGATAAAATTTTTAGAAAAAAAAGTACATAAATCTTCATCAGAAGACTTTTTAAGCCAAAGTTTTTTTTCTGTTTCATCATGAAAAATTCTGAGAATTGGTTCACTAATTAGGTAATTTTCTCCTGTATATTCTTCAATTTGAGACAAGGTTTCTTCTAATGCAGAAATTTGTTCGTTTGCTAACCAAAAAGTGGTAAATCGTTTCAAAACAACGGGATTGATAATTCCTGCAGAAATGTGTGATGCACCTCTTTTTTTATCTGAAAAAAGAAGAAAAGATTTGCAATTTCTAATAAGTTGATGAGCAAAAAAAATTGCTGCATAACCATTTCCTACGATAATATACTCTACCTGTTTCATAATAAAAAAAACCTGAGTAAAGGTACTCAGGTTTTTTGATATTTAGCAAAGGAATTTTAATAATTCCACATTTCACTTTCCATTTGCAGAACTTGATTCTTAATTCTTTCACTTTCTTCTAATTGACCTTCTGCATTTTTAGGTATGTAATCTTTTACAACTCCATGTCCCATTCCTATTTCTGATCTATAGATTACAGTAGAAAATCTTCTAGCATTTAATAAATCATCATAAGATAAATCAGATGCACTGTTTTTTGAATTGTAAACGATATGATTTGCCATCAATTCTCTAACTTCTTTGCTAGGATAGAATACCCAGAACAAATCGATCAATTCATCTTTATCAGCAAAAGTTTGTCCCAAAGTTTGTGGATCTTGTCCCATAGCTGCGATACCAAGCAAACGATATTTCATATATCCATCTCTTCTGTCTACATACCACATTCCTTTTATTTTCAAAACTTTTACTCGATCTGTAGTTGTTTCGTACACATCAATATACTGTTTAGCTTCAGCATCTGATAATTTCTCACCAGCATTTATTCTATCATAATACTCTTGTACATAACGAACACTTCTGGTTCTCTCTTTTATCTGTGCAGGAGTAAGTTTGGTATCAAAATTTTCATCTTCATAAACTTCTTTAATATCACCACTATTAATACCATCTAGTAGAATTTGATAAAGTGATTTACTTGAAGTAGACAAACCATCTTCAACGTAATAAAAAGGTTGATTTATCTTATCATTCATATCTATGATTTCCCAAACAGTGATGCTTTTTATAACATCTTTGTCTTCAATAAAACCATATTTGAAAGGTTCTACTTTGGTAGAAACTACAGTAGAATCACCAGCTCTTTTCTTGTTTTCACTTCTCAATTTTCTAAAATCATCAGGAGAACTAGAATTCAGAATGGTTTGAGAAAAAACCACTGCTGAAACTAATACCAGAAAACTGCTTATATATTTTTTCATAACTATACTTTATATAATTAACAATTATTGAACATCTATTGCTACAGGTGATGCTGGTGGAACAATTTGATTCAAACCATTTACGGTAGTATTGATATCAAATACATTTACTGCATCTCCAGCTCTTAGATTTTTGAATAAACCTGCTGCACCAGACATTGAATTACCTTGTACCAACATAGTTGCTCTACCAGGAACTTTTACTTTGAAACTTGTTACTGTAAATGTAACAGGGAAATCAAAATCAGGAATTGCTGCTGATACAATTTGGTTTACCAATGAAGTTGCAGGCATTCCCATTGCATTTTTACCTCTGATTTGTCCTTGTGGTGGTGGAACATTTTTGATTCTAAACGTAAATGGTTGAGAAATCAATTTACCATGAGGATCTTTACCAGAAATTGTAAGAGTAATAGTACTACCAGCTCCAGGTTTTACAATCCATTTTCCTTTTCCTCCACTTACAGCTGCACCAGGTGCAGAAAGATTAATCTGTGTATTGTCTGCACCTAAAATTGAACCAGAAATTGGGTTATCTAGACCACGATACAATACATTCATTTTATCAGCAGAAAGTAACGCTCCACTTTGTAATTTCACTTCTTGTGGACCTGCAATTACATTATAAGTGTGAGTAAATGGGAACGGTGTAGATTTTCCATTAGCTTCATTTAAGGTAATCACACCACTGAATGTTTTAGGACCAACTCCTGCAGTACTCAATGCTTTGAAACCTTTACCATTTTCTTGTCTATCAACACCAGAAATATTAATCTTGTTGCTGTTAGAATAGGAAGCTAAATATACGGTAGCTTGTGCATCTGTACCAGCAATTACATCTGTAGGTGCAGAAACAACAGCATCATATTGATTAAATTTAATAGAGGCATCAACTTTTTCTTGCAACATCAATGCTAAAGCATCAGATTGTACATTTCTAGCATCATTTTCTAAAATTTCTAAATTAGAAACTGCAGCAATCAAAGGTTGATGATAAAATTTATATTGTAACCACTTTTTACCTCCAACTTTAGGAGGAAATTCTGTAATCAAAGATTTATCTGCACGATCGACCAATTTTGCCATATCAGGATTTCCTTTGAAGGTTTGGTCTATATAATTTCTAACATCATCAATTTTAGCTTTTAGTTCTAAAGCTTTCTGAGAAGGTATATTCTCATCACCATTTTTGAAGAAATACTCTGTAGTTGCTTGATTGTTATTTAATGCAGAAAAATTTTCGTTCATATCAATTTTAGGATCAGGATTGAATTCTGAATCTTTCTTCAACTTGTCCTTCACTTGATCAGCATGAGCAACCAATACATCAATTTTTTGCTTAAGCACTAAATATTGTTGATAAGGCTGTCCATAAGTATCAGGAGCATTTGCTGCCTTAATTTGAAGCGTTTTCTCAAAAATATTATTGTTTTTATCTTCGGTTAAAAGTCTTGTAGCTAGCAAAGACTGTGTAGAGTCATAGTATGATCTAATAATCTCTTGGTCAATATTCAACGCCATCATAGCGATGAAAACCAAGTACATTAAGTTAATCATTTTCTGACGAGGAGTCTGTTTTCCTTGTGCCATTTTAATAAATTTTGTTTAAAGTTTTGTAAATAATAAAATGTTTAGGAAATTATGATTTCATAGCAGTTAACATTCCGCCATAAACTTTATTAAGACTATTTAGGTTAGTAGTAAGACCAAGTAATTCATCATTGAATCTTTCAGAATTTTGAGAAGATTTTTGCATGTTATCTACATAAGTTCTTGCATATTCTGATTGTCTTTGTCCATCTTGTAACTGCATTGCATAGAGTGCATTCATGCTTTCCATGTGTGCAGCAGCTTTGTTTAATTGATCATTGTACTTATGCGTAGACGAAGATACATCTACTGTTTGATTAATTTGGTCAACTGAGTTAGAAAATTTATCTATTCCATTTCTTAATCTCTCGAACAATCCTACATCCAATTTAGCTTCTTGTAGCATTTTATCTAATTTACTAGATAATGAATTCTCCACTTCAGATAATTCTTTAGCTTTAGATACATTTGAATGCAATGGATTTGGTCTTGCATGCTTATCTAAAAGTTCTGGGTACACATTTTCCCATGCATAAGATTCTTCAGATTTTGGAGGGTCAAATGCAAAAATGGTAAAGATAAGTGCCTCTGTAATCAATCCTACTGTTAACGCTACGTTACCAGAAATTGGACCAATATTAATGTGTGTAATCTTTAACCATGCACCAAGGATTACGATTGCTGCGCCTATTGAATAAACAAAGTTCATCCACGCTTCTTTAGTTTTAAACATGTTCTTAAATTTTTATAATTAGTTGATTATTATTATTATTTTATTTTGTAACTTTTCTTGCTTTTTTAATTGCAGCTTCAGGAATATCTTGTACTGTTCTGAAACCAATATATGATCTTGCAGAATCTTTACGCTCCCAATCTCTATTACCTACCATCAACATATACCCTATATCTTTCCAAGAACCACCTCTTACAGCTCTTCTGGTCTCTTTGTCGTTTGTTGTCGGATTTAGAGTTGATGAAAACTCATACGATGAGTTGCTGTATGGTGAAATAGTCCATTCTGCAACGTTTCCTGCCATATCATATAATCCAAATCCATTTTTGGAGAATTTTTTAACTGGTGCAGTATAAGTGTATGTTCCTTTTTTCTCGTCTTCTAAATAATTACCTCTTTTTGGTTTGAAGTTTGCTAAGAAACAATTTCTATCATCAGCTAAATAAGGACCTCCCCATGGATAAGTTGCATTTGTAAGACCACCTCTAGCTGCATATTCCCATTCTGCTTCTGTAGGAAGACGGAATTTCATAGGTCTTTGTTTTTTTCTTTTCAAACTTTCGTTGTAATCTGATTTCAATTTGGTTCTGAAATCACAATATGCTCTAGCTTGATCCCAAGTTACTCCAATTATAGGATATTCACCATAAGCTTTGTGCCAAAAATATTGTTCAAACATAGGTTCGTTGTAAGAATAAGAAAAATCTCTTATCCAAACTGTTGTATCAGGATAGATTGCAAGACTTTTTTTCTCAAAAGCATATTTTAATTTTCTAGAGTCTATTGATCTTCTACCACCTGCAGATTCTGCTGCTGGTAAATACAAAGATTCTACTACTTCTGCATATTCTACATCTGGATAGTCAGATGTTCTCCAATGCAAAGGAAGTCTCCAGTTCAATTTTTTTGGCTCATCAAATCCTTGATTAGCACCCTGAGATTCTTTATATTCCTGAAAAGGAGTTAGGTTTTGCTCATCTTTGGTAAGGTAAGAGTAATCACCTATAGATCTTCCTCCTCCATTTCCATCACCACCTTCACCAGCAGCTTCTGCTAGTAAAGTTCTTGCGATAGAATCTCTTACATAATTGATGAAGACTCTGTATTCATTATTAGTAGTTTCGGCTTCATCAATAAAGAATGATGACACCGTTACTGTTTTCAGACCTGCTTTTTCTGGCATATTGGTCATATCCTGATCTGCGAGTCCCATAATATAGGAACCAGAAGGAATGGAAACCATACCATAAGGTCTTTCAGAAACAAATTTTGATGCCTTGCCTGGAATCAGCTCTCCTTTTGTACCGGGTTTACCTGCAGATGATCTTCCTCCTCTTGAGCAAGAAACAATTACTGAAGCAGATAATAATAAAAGAAATATCCTTTTCATGCTATTTTTTAGAATTAAGCGGTAAATATATAATTTTTTTAACTAATAAATATGATTTTTTTTTGAAAAACGTAAAAAATATTGAAATATTTTATTTGGTTCAACATTTTTTTTATTCTACAGTCACAGATTTTGCCAAATTTCTCGGTTGATCTACGTTTGCACCTCTGTTTACAGCGATGTAATATGCAAGCAATTGCAAAGGTACAGAAGCGATAATTGGCGAGAAACATTCTGATGTTTCAGGGATTTCTATAACATAATCTGCCATAGAAGCAACTTGTTCATCATCTTTGTTTACTATTGCTATTACTTTTCCTTTCCTAGCCTTGATTTCTTGTACATTGCTCACAATTTTATCATAATGTCCTTTTTTAGGAGCAATTATTACTATTGGCATGTTTTCATCTATCAAAGCAATCGGTCCGTGTTTCATTTCAGCAGCAGGATAACCTTCTGCATGAATGTAAGAAATTTCTTTCAACTTAAGTGCACCTTCTAGTGCAGCTGGAAAATTATAACCTCTCCCCAAATATAAGAAATTTTGCGCATCTACAAAATCTTTTGCTATATCTTTTGTAATTTGATGGGTTGTTGCAAGTACTTCTTCTACTTTTTTCGGCATTACATCTAGTTCCGCAATTAATCTCATGAACTCTGCATTACCCAAATTCCCGTTGTGTTTA
Organism: uncultured Flavobacteriales bacterium; assembly: GCA_937876095.1. Lineage (GTDB taxonomy): Bacteria > Bacteroidota > Bacteroidia > Flavobacteriales > Weeksellaceae > CALFIE01. The sequence continues at coordinate 17,372 of CALFIE010000071.1, forward strand.
CCTAATTTTAAAGCAATTAATGATAGTATGGTTAATTGCGCGGTAAAGGCTTTTGTTGATGCAACACCAATTTCTGGACCAGCGTGTGTATAAGAACCAGCATCTGTAAATCGTGCAATTGACGAATCTACTACGTTACAAATTCCATATACAAAAGCTCCTTTTTCTTTGGCTAATTTTATAGCAGCCATTGTATCTGCGGTTTCACCAGATTGTGATATGGCTATTACAATATCTTTATTGGTAATAATTGGATTTCTATATCTGAATTCTGATGCATATTCAACTTCTACTGGAATTCTAGCAAATTCTTCAATTAAATATTCCCCAATTAAACCAGCGTGCCAAGAAGTTCCACATGCAATGATGATGATTCTGTTTGCTTGGCTAACTCTTTCTAAATGATCCCAAATTCCGGCCATTTTAATAATGCCTTCGTTAACTAGCAATCTACCTCTAAGTGTATCGTGTATTGATTTAGGCTGTTCAAAAATCTCTTTCAACATAAAATGTTCATATCCACTTTTTTCTATTTGCTCCAAACTCAATTTCAATTCTTGAATAGCGGGTTCTATTTTTTCGTTGTCTTTTATATTGCGAATATCTACACCATTTTCCAGAGAAATAGTCGCCATATGTCCTTCTTCTAAATAAACTGCTTCTTTTGTAAATTCTACAAATGGTGAAGCATCAGATGCAATGAAATATTCTTTGTTACCTAATCCTATTGCTAATGGTGAACCTAATCTACCAACCACCAAAACACCTGGGAAATCTTCGTGCATCACGGTAATTGCGTAAGCACCATAAACCTCATTTAATGCATATCTTACCGCTGTTGGAAAATCTAAATTGGTATCTGAATCCATTAAAAATTGAATCAAATTTACCAATACTTCAGTATCGGTTTCAGATTTAAAACTAAAACCTTTTTTGGTGAGCATGGTTTTTATGGTATCGTAATTTTCTATAATACCATTGTGTACCAAAGCAATTTTTCCGTTATTTGAAATATGTGGATGTGAATTTCGATCACTAGGAACTCCATGTGTAGCCCATCTTGTATGTCCCATTCCAATTTTCGCTGTTCCTCTAAGATTTTCTGAAATTGCTACCAAATCGTCTACTTTTCCTTTGGTTTTAGCGGTTTCAAAATGATTGTTGCTGTTTTCCAGAACAATTCCTGCACTATCATAACCACGGTATTCCAATCGTCTTAATCCATTAATTACAATTTCATAAGCATCTTGAAATCCTGTATATCCTACTATTCCACACATAATTTAATTTCTGATTTTTTATTTTTTCCCATAAATTATTTGCAAACTTGCTCTCTTATCATTATTGCTATTGGTGGTACCTACAAATACAGCTCTGTTTGGTGTAAAAACTCGACTTGTATATTCTTGTCCTGCTAAAGTTCCTGATGTATTTGCAACATAACTACCAATATTTATGATGAAATCATAATTGGTTGTATTAGTTTCTACTACATCTTTCAGAGATTTAGTAATGGTAATATCATAGACAGGATTATTATTTAAAACATACGGTTTTACAAACTGAAAATTATAGGCATAAGCTAATGTTGACATATCTGGTAAAAAGGTGGTAAGATCTTTTGGAGTTACCATATCTCTTTGTTTTACAACAAAATTTTGAGGTTTTTCGTAAGTGTTACTCCATGATGTTACATCGGTATACAATCTGATTTTTGCAGACATAATACCAATTTTCTCATTATTAAATTTATTTTTCAGTTCTGTAATCACAGAATTTGGAATTCTGATTCCAATTCCGGGACCTCCCATTCCTTGTGCGTATAATTTTTCATCGCCTGTAGAATTATTTGAAACAGCTATAGCTGATTCATAATCTGAACCTGTTCTATCAAATTCTACCAAACCAATATGTGCATTGCTAACACCAGTTGTCAAATTAAAACTATAAGCAAGCTGTGGTCTTGTTGTAACACCATTATCAACCTTATCATATTTATAATACATGGTAAGTACAACTTCATTTGGATTGAATTTGAAGAAATAACCATCGGTCTCATCTACAGAAATTCTGATTCCTCTGAAATATCTGATGAAACTTGCTGCATCTTTCAGATCTGCAGAACCTTGTGCTGCAATCATTTTATTTTGAAAGAAACTTGTACTCAATGGAATTCTTAAACTTGGAACTCTAGTTGCATCGGTAATTTCAGTATTATCTGAATTTTTGGTAATTTTGATAGAATTTACGGTACCATCAAAAACTTTGGAACCTAATAATGTACTGTAATTAATGGTTTTATTAGAATATACCTTATCTGAATACGAATTCAAGAAATCACTTACTTCATGTACTTTAATATTAAAAATGGTTTTAGTATTAATTTTTGCTTTGCCATATTTCAAAACTGGATAGGTATTTACCACTTTTTTAGAAGCAATATTACCATCTGGATATACATAGTTATCAACTGTAGTTGTTGTCACCGAATCAGAAGCATACAATGGTTTCAAGGTTAGTACCACAGAATCTACGATTGCATTGGTACCGAAACTTGGATCATAAGAATTAAGTCTTACTTGTGATACATAGCTAGATTTTTGCATACCAAATTTACTCTCTGTGAAAGCTCCTAGTACTGCAGTAGTCAATTTGGTTGCATCACTTTGTATGGAATCATTATTATTTACATTATAGGCAATTACATCATACTGCGTTTCTACACCTTGAGCAGCGGTATTTTCTAGAAATTGGGTCCCAAGATTATCTCCGTTTGGTTCGCAGTTTTGCAAAAAAAATAAAGCACTACTTATCAAAAAAAACAGCAGTAGTTTACTTATTAAATTCTTAATCATTAGATATTAATTACTTATTTTATTTTTAAATATATAAATTCTGAATATCATCTACATTTAGATATTCTGATTTTTCGGTCTTCGTTTTTTCAAATTTTTTCTCTAAATCTCCTTCAAGAAACTCATCTCCTTTTAACACAACATCTACCAAATCTATACTCTCTGATACTAAACTCAAGAAGCTTGGTTTCTTTAACGATTCTAAGCCAGTAATATTGTCAAAAGCTAATTTTTCGGTAATGGATTTATTCAAAGGAGCGTCAGTTTCATTATACAAAGACAACACCAATTTAGAATCATGAAAATAGGAATCATTTTTGTAAAATGTCTTTAAATAAACAGGTATCAGAGAAGACATCCAACCATTTAGGTGAATTACATCTGGAACCCAATTAAGTTTTTTGATGGTTTCTATTACACCTCTTGCAAAAAAAATGGCACGCTCATCATTATCATCAAAAGGATTTCCCTCCTCATCTACATAATAATGCTTACGTTTGAAGTATTCTTCATTATCTATGAAATACACTTGCAATCTTTCACCTGGTAATGATGCTACTTTGATGACTAATGGTTGATCCAAATCATTGATGATGATATTCATACCGGATAGTCGAATAACTTCGTGTAATTGGAATTTTCTTTCGCTGATTTGTCCAAATCTAGGCATAAAAACTCTTACATCATTACCTTCTTGGTGCATTTTTAGCGCCATCTTACTCACCATAGTTGCCATATTACTGTCTTCCTGATAAGGGAACATCTCTGTGGTGACGTACAATATCTTTTGATTTGGCATAAATTTTTTATAATTACTTCAGATAAAGTATGGGTACTCTATTCTGCAAAATTACAAAATTTTACTTTAATATTTTTTAATTAACTAATTTTAATTTTATACAGTACTTTTTCACAAGCTAATATATTTGGTAGTACAATTAATGAATAATATTTCATACTTTTATCGGCAACAAATTTCATAATTGATTCCTTATTTTTAAAAAAAATCTTATTAATAAAATGGAAATTATTAAGAACAAAAAAAAACTCGAAGATTATATAGAAAGACAAAAAGAGATGGGCAAAAAAATAGGATTTGCACCAACTATGGGTGCACTTCACCAAGGTCACCTCTCACTCTACAATGATGCTGCTAAAGAAAACGACCTGGTGATTTCATCTATTTTTGTAAATCCTACCCAATTCAATAATCCAGATGATTTGAAAAAATATCCAAGAAATGTAGAACGTGATATTGAAATGCTCCAGAAAAATGGAAATGTTCACGCAGTGTATATTCCTGAAGTACAAGACCTTTATCCTAATGGTTTAGAAAAAAAACACTACGATTATGACGGATTAGAAAACGAAATGGAAGGCGCATTTAGACCTGGTCATTTTGATGGAGTTGGGACCGTTGTAGAAACACTATTCAGACAAGTAAAACCAGATAATGCCTATTTTGGTGAGAAAGATTTTCAGCAATTGGCCATTATAAAAAAATTGGTTAAAATTTTGAAATTACCCATCAAAATTCACGGAGTACCTATCTACAGAGAAGAGAATGGTCTTGCCATGAGTTCCAGAAACGAGCGATTAAGCCCAGAACAACTTAATGCAGCCAAAATCATCTACCAAACATTACTAAAAGTAAATGATTGGTTCAGAATCATTACCATTCCCGAAATCAACAAAAGAGTGACTGAAATTTTTGAAAACGAACCAGGAATGGTACTGGAATATTTCAAAATTACAGATGAGGAAACCCTGAAAGAAACCGATTTCTTCTACAAAGACCGACAATACAGAGCATTCATAGTCGTATTTGTAGGTGAAGTTCGATTGATAGACAATATAAAATTATCTTAAAAATAAAAAAGTCGTTTAATTAAAATTAAACGACTTTTTCAACAAAGCACTATTGGAATTTTTTACCGCTAGTCATTGGTGACCTGGCTGGGATTCGAACCCAGGACCCATACATTAAAAGTGTATTGCTCTACCAGCTGAGCTACCAGGTCGGTCAATTAACTTGCTATTAAATATGCTATTAATAAAGTGGTGCAAAGATAAGGCTTTTTTTAAAATCTCAAAATTTTTTCAGAAATTTGTATAAATTTATAAAATGATTATTTCACTATTGGGTTATATGGGTTCGGGTAAATCACACATTTCCAAATTATTGGCAGATATAACTGGTGAAAAACTCATAGATTTAGATAAAGAAATTTCTAAAAAAAATCGGCTAAGTATACCTGAAATTTTTGAAAAAAAGGGTGAAATCTTTTTTAGAAAGCAAGAAAGAGAGTTATTGGAAGTGGTTTTGGCGACTCAAGATTCCTGTATTTTGAGTTTAGGAGGAGGAACTCCATCTTATTATAATAATATGGAAATCCTCAACCTAAACTCTAAAACAATCTATCTAAAATGCTCTGTTGCAAACCTATATGAACGATTACTAAAACAAAAAGATAAAAGACCTTTAATTGCAAGACTTTCAGACGAAGAAATACCAGAATTTGTTGCTAAACATTTGTTAGAGCGAAATTTCTACTATTCCAAAGCACAGTATACGATTGACTGTGATTACAAATCTCCTGATGAAATCATACAAGAAATTGAAGATTTATGGTAAAATCAAATTATGATTCATTAAAAAACTGACTCCAATTTTCCTCTTCATTGGTTTCAGAATTTTCGAAATCTTGGTCATCAATATCTAAAAAATCATCCATTTCACGTCGGTCTTTTTTGGTAGGCCTTCCTTCCCCTTTTATTCGGTAATAATCTTGTGCCAATTTTCTTGCTTGCAACAATTCATATTGTTCTGGTGAAGTTTGATCGGCAACATACAAAGCTACCAACTTGGCTCCTACTCTACTTTTTGGGATTTGAATAACTTTTATAGTATAATCAATCTGATTTTTCCTGATGGTGATTACATCACCTGGTTTTACCTCTTTAGATGATTTCACTTTTTGAGCAGAAATCGCTACTCTATTTTTTTTAATTTCTTCTGCAGCAATATTTCTAGTCTTATAAAACCGAATACTCCACAAAAACTTATCTATTCTCATAATTTATTTTTACTTTTGTGCCAACAAAAAAATAATCAGCAATTTAATCATTAATTTAGATAATGAAAAAAATATTTTTATACCTATCTTTTTTTTCTTTGGTAATCGTATCTTGTAACAGATCTAGCGATACTACAACCGAAACTATAAGCTTAGAAACCCAAAATTCATATGATGATCTCGCCATCAAAAAATTTATGGATGATAATTACTTTGATTCAAAAGGCAACATAAAAGCATTTAGTGCAACTGATACCTCAGATGATAATTACCCAAAACTGTCATCATATAATCCAATCACATTAGCTTCTGGTGTGGTTTATATAATGAGAGCAGGTGCACAACCAAATCCTGGTAAAGCGATTGGAGCAACAGATATTATTAGATTAATGCACAATATGCAAAATTTTGTTGCAACAAAAACAGATAATATAGTAACATACGGAACTATTTCAACCGTTTCTAATACTATAATTCAATCAGGTGTACCTATAGTTGATCCATTTTTTTATTATGCAAAATCTACCCAAATTCCTAGTGGTAAAACAAGTAGTTACCTGGAAATGGAAGGATTCAAAGAAGCACTACAACTATTCAAAAGTTGTGAGATAGATGATTCTGCCAACTACAATCTACAAGGAGTAATTTTTGTTCCATCCAGATCAGCCTATGCAAGAGATCCAAATATTTTTGACTCCTCTACTTTTAAATTCAACGACCGTAGTTTTATATTCAATTTTCAAGTATATAAAACCACTACTCGATAATTAATTGAACATTTAGTTAATAATATTAAAAAAAGGAGATTCAGCAGAATCTCCTTTTCTTTTTTATACATTTTTCAAATTATTAGGGAAATACCTATCAGAAAGATGTTCGAACTCATCGCCTCGCATAAACATACTCGCATCTACTTCTGAATAAGATTTTCTACCTGCTGCTGCAATCAGTTCGTTGCAAGTAAGCAAGGTATTTTTATGGAAATAATACACCCTATCTGTTTTATCAGTTACGTCTAAACCTTTTATCAACATTTTATTTTGGGTTGCAACTCCGGTCGGACAAGCATTGGTATTGCATCTCAGTGCTTGAATACAGCCCAAAGCAAACATAAAACCTCGCGCATTGTTGCACATATCTGCTCCCATTGCAATTGCACGCAAAATATCTAAACTGGTAAGTACTTTTCCGCTTGCAATGATTCTAATTCTATCTCGCAATTCAAAATTTTTAAGTGTTTTGTTTACAAAAATCAATGCTGGTTCAAGTGGCATTCCTACTCCATCTGAAAATTCAGGTGGTGCCGCTCCTGTTCCACCTTCTGCTCCATCTACTGTGATAAAATCAGGATAAATTTGCAGATTTTTCATTTGCCGACAAATTTCTTCAAATTCTTGAGTGTCTCCAATACATAATTTAAAACCTATAGGTTTTCCGCCAGAAAGTTCACGCAATTTTTGTACAAAATGTAACAATCCTGCTGCATCTGAAAATACAGAATGACCAGGAGGAGACAATACCGTAACACCTACTTTTACGTGGCGTATTTTGGCAATTTCTTCAGTAACTTTTGCAGCTGGTAAAACTCCACCGTGTCCTGGTTTTGCACCTTGAGAAAGTTTTATTTCAATCATTTTAACACACGGATTTTTAGATTTTTCGGCGAAAAGTTCTTCTGAAAAATTACCATCTTCATCTCTACAACCAAAATAACCAGTCCCAATTTGCCAGCACAAATCGCCCCCTTCTAAATGATAAGGCGAAATTCCACCTTCACCTGTATTGTGATAAAAATTTCCTTTTTTAGCGCCTCTATTAAGCGATATTTGTGCACGATCACTCAAAGAGCCAAAACTCATCGCAGAAATATTGAAAAGTGAAGCGTGATATTTCTGTGTACATTGTTCACCACCAACCCAAACTCGTGGCAATTCTTCTGAAGGCATTTTGGCATAAATCGAGTGTTTTATACCTTCATATTTCCTGTGATTAATTTCTAATTGGGTACCAAAAGGAACGGTATCACCCAGATTTTTGGCTCTTCTGTAACTTGCAGAACGCTGATTTCTTGGGAATGGTTTTCCATCGGTTTCACGTTCTATGAAATACTGCTGTATTTCTGGTGAAATACTTTCAAAGAAATATCTAAAATATCCCAAAACTGGGAAATTTCTCAGAATGGCGTGTTTAGATTGGGTCACATTGTATAAACCCAATAGATAAATCGAAAAAAGCAAAATCGGAATCCAATAATGTGCTCTGATCAACAATGAAATTACCAGTGTAAAAATCACAAAAACGGCGCCCCAAATAAAAAACTTATCTCTCATAAATATTGAATTTTACCAAAGGTAGCAAATTTTTGTGAGGTAAGGTTTTCTATTGAAAATTGAGTATTGTAGACGACTAAATTCTTATGATAGCATATTTTTTTATTAAAAAAAATGCTTATAATCATTAATGAAAAAAATCTAAACTCTCTCCAAAAAATCAACAAAAGCAGGGATTACATTTACGGTTCCATCTGTTGCAAGTTCGTGCAAAGTCATTATTTCTATTTTATTGATGGAATTCTCGTCAAAAGGTTTTTTCACCCGAACATAATTGTCGGTGAAACCGAACATCATATCGTTTTTGTTCTCGTGTTCCCAAAGTATGGGTCGTGTTTTCCCGATTTGTGACTGGTAAAAAGCCATTTTCTTTTTTTCTGAAAGAATTCTCAGCATTTTGTTGCGCTTCTTGCGCTCAGAAATAGGGATTACTCCACTGAAATCCGCAGCTTCGGTATTTTCTCTTTCAGAATAGGTGAAAACGTGCAGGTAAGAAATCGATAATTCATTCAGAAAATGATACGTTTCCATAAATTTCTCATCGGTTTCACCTGGAAATCCAACGATGACATCTACACCAATTGCTGCATCTGGTAACACTTCCCGGATTTTATTGACCCTATTTTCATAGACATTCCGCAAATATCTGCGTTTCATTTTTTTCAACAAATCATCGCTTCCACTTTGTAGCGGAATATGGAAATGCTGTACAAATCGTTTGCTTTTTGCCACCAAATCTATGCTTTCGTCTTTCAAAAGGTTAGGTTCTATAGAGGAAATCCGGATTCGCTCAATTCCTTCCACTTTATCTAATTCTTTTATTAAATCAAGGAAAGTATGTTCGTGCTTTTTGTTCCCGAACTCACCTTTCCCGTAATCACCGATATTTACACCAGTCAATACAATTTCTTTGATGTCTTTTTCTGCAATTTCCTGAGCATTTTTCACCACATTTTCTATGGTATCTGAACGTGAAATTCCACGAGCTAAAGGAATCGTGCAATACGTACATTTGTAATCGCAACCATCCTGAACTTTCAGAAAAGCACGAGTTCGGTCGCCGATAGAATAACTCCCAATGAAAAAATCGGTTTCCTCTATTTCGCAAGAGTGCACCAATCCTTGGTTTTCAGATTTTTTGAGATCATCTATAAAACTCAAAATATTGAATTTCTCTTTGGCTCCCAAAACCAAATCTACGCCTTCTATTTTGGCAATTTCTTCGGGTTTCAGTTGTGCATAACAACCAACAATCACTACCAAACCATCTGGATTGGCTTTCATAGCACGTTTCACGTGGAGTTTGCATTCTCGGTCTGCATTTTCGGTAACCGAACAAGTATTGATGATGTAGACATCTGCACGATCATCAAAACCCACTTTTTGGTAACCATTTTCGGTCAGATTTCTGGCAATGGTAGAAGTTTCTGCAAAGTTGAGTTTGCAGCCAAGTGTATGAAAAGCAGCGGTTTTTGTTGGGATATTTTCCATAAATTAGGGTGCAAATTTAAGGAAAATTTCATCAATCAAAATTTTGAAATTTTTATTAAAAAAAATATTTACCGCAAATCGAAGATTCTACGAAGTGAAAAGTGTCAAAAGAGATTTGTGAAAAATAGTTTTTCAAAAGAGTGCAAAAAATAAACTTTTTGGTGCTTAATTTCAAGTATTTTTTTTATTAAAGTTGCACTACTCGTTCATAAGAATTGAGTGATAAATGCCACGAACAAGACGTTGCATTCTCATTAAGCCACGCAATTTTCCGGTTTTCGGTGTCGAAAATACGTACTCCATTCAAATCGAGTTTAGAAGTTCGGTAGATATGCAAACTTACCGAAACATTGTCTGAATTATTGACAATAGAGTGAATTCCGCCTAATTCTTCTGGGAAAATCTGGTTTTCGTATGCAGTTCCTGCTCCATCGTATTCTATAAAATTGAGGTTTTCACGGTAACTTACTTCGGTTAAATTTCCTTTTAGGATTTTTATTTTCCCATCGTAATTATGGTGGTCGTGAATTGCAGTAGTATTATCAATTCCCCAAATCATCAAAATTGCCACACAATTCTCTCCACTGAAAACAGGGAGTCTTTGGTACGTTTCATTTTCAACCGAAATTTTTCCAATCTCAAAAATTCGGTCGAAATCATGAAAATCATAAACAAATAATTTTTCTATAGCGCCGTCAAAAGAAATTTGTGGCAAAAATCCACACAAAGTATCTTCTAAATTCTGTTGAAATTGGACATCAGTTTTCATAATTTCAGTACTTAAAATGAACGGTAAAGATATGACTATGAATATTTTATACTAATATAATTACAGGTGATTTATCTCATAAAACAGAAAATAAAAACAAAAACTACACTTGATAATCATCTCTCACTTCTTGGCTTTTTGCAAAACAAACGGGCGAAGAATTTTCCTGATTTTCTGAGATTTTTGATTTTTCTAGCATTTTTTGGTTGAATGTTTCAGACGCATTCTTGGCGATTGAAAGTGTTTCCCAATCTTGGTTTTTACACATTTTTGCGATGTAAACGATTTGTCCAATATGGTAAGGATAATGCGCCAATTGTCGCAAAATCGCATCAAAAACAGTATGTTTTTCTTGTCTAATGAGGATTATTTCGTTCATATCCTCGTTTCTGAGTGGTTCTAATGCTCTGAAAAGGCAATCCCAACCTTTTTCCCAATAGTCGAGCATTTCTTGATTGTTTTGAAAACTATTTTCGAATTCACTATCGCGATTTCGCCAAGATTTTTCGCCATCTTCTTTCAAAAAATTGGTCCATCTAGAAATCATATTTCCTGCAAGATGTTTCACAATGATAGCTATGGAATTGCTTTCTGCATTGTATTGCCAAAAAAGTTGCTCTTCAGTAAGTTGATCAAAAGATTGGTCTCCCAAATTTTTGTAGTACTGAAAGCGTTTTATAAAGAGTGTTTTCATTTTTTTTTGATATTTTTTTATCAACCACAAATCGAAGATTCGACGAAGTCAAAAGTTACAAAAGAAATGGTTTCATTTAAGAAATTCAAAAGAATATAAAAGTATGAAAATCAGAGATTTTCAAAATGAAATCCTTTGGATTTCAAACTTTTGTGTCCTCTATGAGATTTTATTTCGCCTTAAAATAAAAATAAAAAAGCATCTCTTTTGTAACTTTTGTGGTTAATATTTTTATGTTATTTACTAAGTTTTTTCATTAATTAAATTAAGATTTTATGCTCGTGAGATTTCCGCAAAGGTTTTCTAAATGGTAAATTTTATGAAACGGCGATACAATTTTTTGCAAATTTTCGGTGTTTTCTATAAAACTAAATCGAGATGCAAGCGAATTCATATCAGAAACTATAATCAGCCAACATTCGTCTACACTGTGATCATAGTATGGGAATTTCATATTTTTTTTCTCGATAAGTTCTATAATTTTTTCTGATGAAAGCTCATCAAACAAACTCAAATTGTAATCCAGCGTAATGAATACATTTCTGCGGTGCTGAGATTTACGGATTTTTTTTACAAAACCCGATGCTTTATTCTGCAAAATACATTTGCAAATATTTTGCACCAAATCTTCGTGTTTATCTTGTAAATTAATGTTTGTAAGGTTTTTAAACTCCAAAAAATAAACTCCTTTTACCAAAGGTAAAAAATCTCGCTCCAACTCTACTTCTGCCTGTCTGAAAATTTTGTTGAGTTGGGATTCTATTTTTTTTATTTCGAGGTGATTGATGACTTCTGTGAGTTCGATCCCAATTATTTTATTATTAATGGAAGCTATGAAATCGGGACTTTCGCACGTCAAATTTTGAAATTGCACCTCCGGAAAATGGTGCAAAAATGAATTGAGGAGCAAAATTTCAGATTTTTTCTTGTATTTCTCTCTTTCGTGGAGTTCTGACTCATCTATTTGACGGTGATACTTCTCCATCGGCTTTTTTTTCAAATGTCGATTCAGATAATACAACGAGAGATTTTTTGACAAATCTTCTTCAGAAAATACCTTTTTCATAACTCTTAAAATTTGAAAATCAATATTTTACTCGACCGAAAGTTACCAAATTATTTTTAATAAAAATGAAATATTAAGAAAATTTCACACATAAAAATTCATTTTTCTCACTTTTTTGAAGAAAAAAAATCTTATTTAATCCTTATTAAAAATAAGTATCTTTGCTCCTAATTTTTAATGAACAAGACGAATAATGGATTTTAATCATTTTACGATGCCTTTTAGCATCAATCCTAATTACACCAAAAAAGTGGCCTATTTTTCTATGGAATTTGCCATAGATCAAGCTTTAAAAATATATTCAGGTGGACTTGGATTTTTGGCCGGTTCACATATGAGAAGTGCTTATAACCTAAAACAAGATTTAGTAGGAATCGGGATTTTATGGAAATTTGGCTATTACGACCAAGCCAGAAACAACGACCAAACCTTGCAACCAACTTGGACCAAGAAAATATACAGTTTCTTGGAAGATACCGGAATCAAATTTCAGATCGATATTCACAATGCACCAGTTTGGGTAAAAGTGTATTATCTGAATCCTGAAACCTTCAAAACAGCACCGATGTTTTTGCTAAGCACCGATGTTCCGGAGAATGACCACATTTCTAAAACGATTTGTCACCGTTTGTACGATGCCAATGAATCTACCAAAATTGCACAAATGGTTTTACTGGGAAAAGGTGGCGCCAAATTATTGGATATGATGAATTTGCAGAGAGATGTTTATCACCTAAACGAAGCGCACGGTTTACCTGCTGCATTCTATTTATTACAAAAATTTGGTGGAAATCTCGATAAAGTAAAAGAAAAACTGGTATTCACGACACACACTCCAGAAGAAGCGGGGAATGAAAAACACAACCTACATCTTTGTCACGATATGTCCTATTTTTCTGGGCTAAGTATAGATGAAGTCAAAAAAATTGAAGGCGTAGAAGACGACCGTTTCAATCACTCACTTTGTGCTCTTAGAATGGCCAGAATTGCCAATGGTGTTTCTCAACTTCACGGAATAGTTTCGCGAGAAATGTGGAATAAATACACAGGAATTTGTGAAATAAAAGCCATCACCAATGCACAAGATTTCAAATATTGGGCAGACAAACCACTCTACGAATCCAAAGATGAAGGTGATGATATGTTGTTCGATTTCAGAAAAAAACATTTGAAAAGGAGAATGTTCAGAATTGTTGCCGATCAAACTGGTAACCTTTTCAATCCCAATGTTTTCACCATAGTTTGGGCAAGAAGATTTGCCGGTTACAAAAGAGCAGATTTACTTTTGCACGACAAAGAACGATTTGGTAAATTGCTCAACAATCCGAAATATCCCGTACAAATTATTTTCGCTGGGAAACCTTATCCTATGGATTATTCGGCGATTTCTACCTTCAACGTATTGGTAGAAGAAAGCAAATATTACAAAAATATGGCCGTTCTTACCGGTTACGAATTGGCACTCAGCAAATCGCTGAAACAAGGTTCTGATCTTTGGCTCAACAATCCTAGAGTTCCGAGAGAAGCATCGGGAACTTCGGGTATGACTGCAGCTATGAATGGTTCTGTAAATTTATCTACAGATGATGGTTGGATTCCAGAATTTGTAAAACAAGGCGAAAATGGTTTCGTAGTTCCAAAAGCAGATTACGACAATATGAGTGTTTATGATCAAGACAATTATGATATGAATGCACTCTATGATCTCTTAGAAAACCAAATTTTGCCAATGTATTACGATCAACCAGATAAATGGAGACAAGTACAGCAAACTGCAATGGATGATGTGAAAACCGCCTTCAATTCAGATAGAATGGCAGATGAATATTATCAGAAAATTTATAACTAGAAAATCAACTTACCAATATCAAAATCCGGAAAAAATCCGGATTTTTTTGTTAATTCTAATGAATAATTTAACTGTAGATTTTTTCATCAATATTTTTTATTATAAAAAAAATACAAAATCCTATGTCGATTTTTTCGCATTATTTCATTAATATTTTTTCTATATTTGAACCTATTTTAATTACAATGAAAAAACTACTTTTATCCGCAGTTCTATTAATTTCTATAACTGCATTTTCGCAAGAAATTACTTTAGATAAAATATATTCTGGCTATTACCGAGGAAAAGGAATTGCAGGAATCACCTCTCTCAACAATGGAGAAAATTACGCAGTAATTGAGCAAGGAGGAATTACCAAATATTCCTACAAAACAAGCCAAAAAGAAGGCATCATTGCAGATGGTAGTTTTGAAGGATTTAGTTTTAATAAAGATGATTCCAAAATTTTACTACAAAAAGAAAGCGAGCCTATTTACAGATACTCTTTTTTGGGAAAATTTGATGTAAAAGACCTAAAATCTAGTAAAATTACAGCACTTAACAACGGAAATTATGTACAAGAACCCACTTTTTCACCAGATGGAAAAAAAGTAGCTTTCGTAGCAGACAACAATTTGTTTTATCAAGATGTAGAAACAGGTAAAATCACTGCAATTACAAGTGATGGAAAGAAAAATAAAATCATCAATGGATTAGCAGATTGGGTCTACGAAGAGGAATTCGGACACGCAAGACAATACGAATGGACCAAAAATTCTGATGCGATTGTCTTTGTAAAATCAGATGAATCCGAAGTTCCTGAAATGTACATTCCTATTTATGGTAAAACATTGTACCCAACAGAAATGCGCTACAAATATCCTAAAGCTGGCGAAAAAAATTCGGTGGTTTCTGCACAATTGTATCGTTTAGATTCGGGAAAAATCATAGAATTGAATCTACAGAATTTTAAAAATTATTACCTTCCAAATGTGATACAAACTGCAAAAGCAGATGAAATTGTACTCATAACTTCTGGTAGAACTCAAAATGCTTCGGATATTTTAAAGGTAAATACCAAAACTGGCGATGTGAAAAAACTCTTCACCGAAACCGATGAACAATGGATTGATACCGACAATGTGACTTTAAAATTTCTAGATGACAACTCCTTTATTTGGGGAAGCGAAAGAGACGGAAACAGACACTTGTACTGGTACGACCAAAATGGAAACATGAAAAACCAAATTACCAAAGGTAATTGGGAAGTTACCGAATTCTATGGCTACAATCCTACAACCAAAGAAGTTCTGGTACAAACCACGCAAAACGGAAGCATCAATTTGGTAGTATCTAAAATCAACATCAATACAGGGAAATCTACCATCATTTCTAACCAAAAAGGAAATAATTCTGCCGATTTTAGCAAAAATTTTAATTATTTCATAGAAACTTCTTCTTCGGCTGATTCACCTTATCAGTTTGTTCTGAAAGATGGCTCTGGTAAAACCATCAAAGAACTGCAAAACAACAACGAATTGCTGGCAAAACTCACCAAAGACAATATCGCGAAAAAAGAATTTTTCACTATTCCAAATGAAGCGGGTGATCAAATGAATGCCTATATTCTAAAACCAAAAAACTTTGATCCCAACAAGAAATATCCGCTTTTTATGTACCAATATTCTGGTCCAGGTTCTCAAAGTGTGAGTAATTCTTGGGACGGTGGAAACGGAGTTTGGTTCAATATGCTCGTGCAAAAAGGCTATTTAGTTGCTTGTGTAGACGGACGAGGAACCGGTAGAAAAGGTACCAAATTCAAAAAAGTGACTTACAAAAATTTAGGAAAATACGAAATCGAAGACCAAATTGCCGCAGCAAAATGGTTGGGAAAACAATCCTATGTAGATGCTTCTAGAATCGGGATTTTTGGTTGGAGTTTCGGTGGTTATATGTCGAGTTTGGCGCTTACCAAAGGTGCAGATGTTTTCAAAATGGGAATTGCGGTGGCTCCAGTTACCAATTGGCGCTATTACGACAGCGTTTACACCGAACGTTTTCTGTTGACTCCACAAGAAAATCCTGCAGGATATGACGATAATTCGCCTTCCAATTTTGCAAAATTACTGAAAGGGAAATTCTTGCTTATTCACGGGACTGCAGATGACAACGTACATTTTCAGAATTCAATGGAATTTTCTGAAGCGCTGATTCAAAACAAAAAACAGTTCGATTTTATGGCATATCCCGACAAAAACCACGGGATTTATGGAGGCATGACTCGACCACAACTCTACCAAAAAATGACCGATTTTATTTTGGGGAATTTGTAAATCAAAGAATAAACATCATTATAAGCGGACTTTAGTCCGCTTTTTTTTTAGATAATTTTATTGTATTTATCGAAAATATACGATATAGAATTTATTTCCATTATTAAAATAATAAAAATTACCAAATTACCTCATTCTCAAATTATCTCATTATTTTTGCACAGTGCAAATCAATCAAGACAATTTACAGGAATTAGAGTTTCCTACGCTTTTAGCCGAAATTTCGCCTTTTGCTTTTTCGTATAAAATGGCAGAAAAAATCGCGCAACTTCAACCGATGGATTTGGCTGAAGCTGAAATTGCCTTGAAAAAAACCTCAGAATTTTTGAGTTCCTTCGAAAGCGAAAACGCAATCCCTTTCAGTGAGTACGAAGATATTGAAGTCGAACTCAAACTGATGTTGATTGAGAATTTCAGGTTAGAAAATTCAGCTTTTATTAAAATTAAAAACCTCACCGAACAAATTGGTCGACTACAAAAATATTTCCCAAATTTCCCTGATATTTTCACCAATTTATTGAAAGACATTTCAGAATTGGAATTCCGAAAAGAAATCATCGATAAAATCGACCAAGTTTTCAACCGATTTGGTGAAGTAAAAAGCGATGCTTCTCCCCTACTGAAAACACTTCGCTCCGAAATTTCGCACGCCAAAAAAAATATTCAGGAAAATTTTAATAGAACGCTTTCATCGCTTTCTTCCTCTGATTTTTTAGATGAAATTAAAGAAACGGTAATCGACGACCAAAGAGTTTTGGCCGTGAAATCAGGGTTCAAAAAACGAGTTCCAGGTCGAGTTTTAGGAATTTCTAAAACAGGTTCTATTACCTATATTCAACCCGAAAATGTGTCGAAACATTATTTTAAACTTCGAGAATCTGAAGAGGAAGAGAAAAAAGAAATCGACAAAATTTTACGAAAACTTACGGCCGAAATTTCAGAATTTCAACCACAACTTACAGATTATCAATATTATATTTTTGATTTAGATGTAACGAGAGCCAAAGCGAAGTTTGCCGAAAAAATAAAAGGTGTTTTGCCAAAAATCAACCGACACAAAACGTTGCGTTTGGTAAATGCGTATCATCCATTACTTTACATCAGAAATTTAGAAGAAAACAAGCAGATTTTTCCGCAAACTTTAACATTGACGGAACACAACCGAATTCTTTGTATTTCGGGACCAAATGCAGGTGGAAAATCCATCACTTTGAAAACCGTAGGTTTGCTTCAATTGATGATTCAGAGCGGGATTTTGGTGCCTGTTCATCCGAAATCGGAAATGTTTTTCTTTGATAAATTGATGACCGATATTGGCGACAACCAATCTATTGAAAATCATCTTTCTACCTATTCTTCTCGACTCAAAAAAATGGGGAGAATCATTCGTGATGCTGATGAAAACACCTTGCTCTTGATTGATGAATTTGGAACAGGTTCAGATCCTGAATTAGGAGGTGCACTTGCAGAAAGTTTTCTAGAATTCTTCTACGAAAAAAAGAGTTTTGCTATCATTACCACGCATTACACCAATATCAAACTCGTGGTAGAACAATTGCCAAATGCACAAAATGCGGCGATGCTTTTTGATGAAAATTCACTAGAACCGCTTTATAAGTTAGAAGTCGGACAAGCAGGAAGTTCATTCACATTTGAAGTGGCAGAAAAGAATAAAATTCCGAGATTTATCATTAAAAATGCACGAGAAAAAGTAGAAAAAGACATCGTAAATCTTGATAAAACCATCGTAAAACTTCAGCAAGAAAAATTTGAAGTTGAAAAACTGAAATCCAACCTTACCGAACAGAAAGAATCAGTAGAAGATAAGCGTGAAAACCTACAAAAACTGAACGAACAACTGCAACAGAAACTCTTTAATTTCCAGAAATTATATGAAGAAGAACACCGTAAATTGCAGTTTGGGAATAAAATTGAAAATTTTATAGATGCTTATGTAAAGGGAACTTCTCGGAAGGATTTGGTAAAAGATTTTGTTAAAATTTTGGAACAGGAAAAATTCAGAAAACTCGGCTCCGACAAAACCGAATCCGACAAACTGAAAGTGACCAAACGAAAAGTAGAGCAACAACTGAAAAAGGAAAATATACAAGTTCAAATCGCAGAAACCAACCAAAAAATTGAAGAAAAAACCCAAAAAGAACGCGCAGTTTGGCTTAAAATTGGGCAACGTGTTCGGATTTCTGGCTCTACTTCTGTTGGAACGATCGAACAAATCCATAAAAACGGAAAAGTTACCGTGAATTATGGCACATTCAAAACGCAGATTGATTCGGGGGAATTGGAAAGAATTTAGAGAAAAGATACAAGATTAAAGGCAAAAGATAAAAGATAAAAGTTTTTGAATTATTGAATTTTTGAGTCGTGGAGAGACGAAAGATATTTAGCGTTGGATTTTATTCCAATGAATGTAAAACATGAAGCAATTGAAATCATATTGGTTTTTCTATCAAAAAATATTTGTTCCAAGTTTTTTGATTTCATTGCTTGTCACATTTTTGGTGGGTTTCAATTTTAAAATTTTTGCAATTTCTTACCTGTTTTTTGCTCCTTTTTTTCATTTTATGATTTATGAAATAAGAAACAAAAACGAATATTATTTCTATTATAATTGCGGTTTTAGCAGAAAATTTTTGTGGATTGTCACACTTTCAATAAGTGTAATTTTAGAATTTTTGATATGGAAATTGTAAAATTATACGTTGATAGTATCGAAAAATCTTTTGGTGAAAAAAAGTTACTGAAAGACATTTTTGTTTCTTGTGAAACTGGAGAAATTTTGGGAATCTTAGGAAGAAATGGTTGTGGAAAAACTACGCTTTTAGAAATTATTTTCGGTTCTATGAATGCTGAACATAAATTTGTAAGAGTTGGTAATAAAGTCATGAAAAATTCTTTTGATAATAAAGACCTCATTCATTATTTGCCTCAAAATCATTTTTTCCCAAGTCACCTAAAAATCAAAAACATTATCGAAATTCTCTGTAATAAAGAAAATTCTAAAATTTTAGAAAATCATTCTTTAATTAAAATTTTTCTGAACGAAAAACCAAAAAACCTTTCTGATGGAGAAAAACGATTGGTCGAAATTTTGGTCATGCTTTTTTCTGACTGCAAATTCTTAATTTTGGATGAGCCTTTTCACTCGCTTTCGCCAAAAATTACAAACGAAATAAAACTCATCATCAAAGAACAATCTCGAGAAAAAGGAATTATCTTAACCGACCATCAATATGAAAACGTGATGGAAATTTCTACTAAAATAATTTTGCTGAAAGATGGTTCTACAAAAGTGATTAACGGTATTGATGACTTGAAGAGAAATTTATATTTATTTTAAAAATTTTGAAAACCAAAATAATCAACAACCGCGACCTACAAATTGCAATTGCCGTTTTTTTGGCGGGGCTTTCTTGTTTCGGATTGCTATATTATTATCAGGCTTTGTTGCCAGATTTGGCAGAATATTTCAAAATTTCGAAAGCAGAAAGCAGTTTTGCAGTGTCGTTTGCAACTTTAGGAATGGCAGTTGGATTGGTGACTGCAATGTTTGCTGCAGACCGATACAGCAGAAAAAAAGTGATAGGTTATTCGTTGCTTGCATCAGCAATTTTGGCTTTTTCATCATCTTTTTCGGAGAATTTCACAGTTCTAATTTTTTTAAATTTTTTGAAAGGATTTCTTTTGGCTGGCTCAACTTCAGTTTGTTTGGCTTATATTTCCGAGGAAGTCACAGAAAATCGCCAACTGAAAATCACAGGTCTCTACATTGCCGGAAACGCAATTGGTGGACTTTTGGGAAGGGTATTATCTTCAGGTATTGCACATCATTTTTCTTGGCAATTTGCTTCTGAATTTATTGGAATTTGGGGATTGGTTTTTGCAGTTTTGTTCTTTGTTGTTGCTCCAAAATCTCAAAATTTTCATCAGAAAAAGCAGTCTTTCAAAACGCTCATTAAGCCAAATCTTCAACTTATTTTCAACAAAAATCTGTTTCCATATTATTTTACGGGATTTCTCTTGTTGGGAACTTTCGTGAGTTTATACAATTATATGGCGTTTTTTTTGGTGAAACCGCCTTTCCACATTCCAAAAATTTGGATGCCTTATGTTTATGTGCTATATTTAACGGGCGTTGTTGGTTCTACCATGGTTTCTTTTTGGGAAAAAAAAATTAAAAGCCAAAATTCCATTTTCAAGTTGATGAGCTTATTCGGAATTTTTGGAATTTCGTTACTTTTTTTTCAAAAAAAAATTTTCGTAATACTTGGTGTTGGTATTTTCACTTACGCATTTTTCTCGGCTCATACTCTTTGTAGTAAAAAAGTTGGCGAATTCTCTAAAAACAAAAAATCGGTAACGATTGCAATTTATCTTCTACTCTATTACATTGGCTCTAGCGTTTTGGGAAGTTTCACGGGAATTGTTCTCACTAAATATGACTGGCAAATTTTTCTTGTTGTTTTGATGATTTTTTTAGGAATAATTTTTCTGATTTTTTCTTTGAAAAAAGAATAATTCATAAATATTGGTTTACCTACAAATAATGCTTTTTTGCCGCAAAAAATTGTGCATGTTTTAGAAGCTTCGTAATTTGCCATCAGAAAATATCTAAAATTGCGATGAAAAAAACAGCTATTCATCTTTTATTAATTCTCATTTTTTTGTCAATTCCCATCCTTTCATCGCCAGATTTTGATGGGAGTTTTAGGATGTTGCGAGTTCCTATGTTTCAGAAATCATTTTTAGAAATGATTTTGCTCATTATTTTCTTCTACTTCAATTACTTTTTTTTGATGCCGAAATTTTTCAACACCCATCGTTATTGGAAGTATTTTTTATGCGTGTTTGTTTGTTTTCTTTTGGTTGCAGTTATTCCCAATGTGCTGATTCAGGATCATTTTCATGCAATTCACAATTTACCACCAGATTTTAAAGACGAAAAACCTCCTTTTCACGAAAAACCACCTTTGCACGAAAACCATTCTTTTCACAAAAAATTTGAAAGAGATAATCATTTTTGGGAAATTTTCAGATCCATTTTACCGTTTAGTTTTTCTTTACTTTGTTCTCTGTTTATTAATCTTTATTTAAAGAAGAAAGAAGCTGAAACTTTGAAAAATAAGGCAGAACTCTTGAATTTACGATATCAATTACAACCTCATTTTTTGTTCAATATTCTCAACAATATTTATTCTCTATCTATTTTGAAATCAGATGATGCACCAGAAAGCATCCTGAAATTGTCAAACGTAATGAGATATGTGGTAAACGAAGCCAACAAAGATTTTGTATCACTGAAAGATGAATTGACTTACTTGAATGATTATATCGCTTTGCAAATAATAAGAACTGATGAAAGTTTAGATTTTGATTTTTTTGAAAATATCCAAAATGAAAATCTTAAAATTGCACCCATGATTTTGGTGATTTTTGTAGAAAACGCCTTCAAATATGGTTTCAATGCAGAGGAAGATTCGGTAATAAAAATTAGCATTTCTACTGAAAACGACACCTTATTTTTCAAAGTTTTCAATAAAGTGGTCAATAATACTGTACCAAAGAATATGTCAACAAAAATTGGCCTCAATAACACCTTAGAAAGATTAAAAGAACTTTATCCGGAGAAACATCAAATTGAAATAAAACAGACTGAAACAGAACATGAAGTAAACTTGGTAATGAAGTTGGAATGATAGATGTAGAAGATAGAAGAAGGAAGAAAATTTAGAATTTTGAACCTTGAACTTTGAAATTCGAACTTGAACTTTGAATAAAAATGATAACAGCAATTGCGCTTGACGACGAACCTTTAGCTTTGAAGATCATTGAGAATTTCTGCGAAAAAATAGATTTTTTGCAACTCGAAAAAACCTTCAACAGACAAAGTGATGCCCAAAAATACCTGAACAAATTTCCGGTAGATTTAATTTTTTTGGATATCCAAATGCCACAAAAAAACGGACTGGATTTCTACAAAGGTATTCAACAAAATACCCAGGTTATTTTCACTACGGCTTATTCAGATTATGCAGTAGATGCTTTTGAAGTAGAAGCAGTGGATTATTTGGTGAAGCCATTTTCGTTCGAAAGGTTTCAAAAAGCGGTTGAAAAATTGAATTACAAAATTGAAGAGGAAGAAAATCAATTTCTTACGATTCGCGCAGATTATAAATTACATAAAATAGATTTTGCCAACATCAAACTCATAGAAGGTTTAGACGATTACGTAAAAATTCATTTAAAGGACAAAAGCATCATCACCGCAAGAAATTCTTTGAAAAATATTTTAGAAAAAATCCCTAGCAAAATGTTTCTAAGAGTTCACAGATCCTACATTGTTCCAATTTCTGCCATCAAATCATTCATCAATAAAAATTTGGAAATAGATGGTTTCACCATTCCAGTTGGTGAAACTTATAAAGAAGAAATTTCAAAAATTTTAAAATAATATTTACCGACACATTTCTTTGGTTTACCTCAAAAAATTCTTCATCATTTCAAAAAAAGCTAATTTTATTCACAAAATTTCACTTTATGAACAAAAAAATCTTTATTTGGAAGAGAATGATGCTACTGCTGTTCT
This sequence comes from uncultured Flavobacteriales bacterium, assembly GCA_937876095.1. Lineage (GTDB taxonomy): Bacteria > Bacteroidota > Bacteroidia > Flavobacteriales > Weeksellaceae > CALFIE01. The sequence continues at coordinate 40,419 of CALFIE010000071.1, forward strand.
TTTTCAGTGCTTATTTCACTTATGCACAGTCAGGAATTATTGTAAAATACTACACTGGAACAGAATCTACCTATAATATAGATGCTACAGGAAAGCTCTATTTTTCGGGAGATGATCTCTTGGTAAAAGAAACATCTGCTTCTAACGATGTTACCATTCCAATTAGTATTATCCAAAAAATTACACTTACCACTTTTGTCTTAGGAACAGATGAAGTAGGTGCTAACAACGCACAAATATCGCTTTTTCCTAATCCGAGTTCAGATTTTATACAAATAAAATCTAAAAATTCTGAAAAATTGGGTGTGAAAATATTCTCGATGACAGGACAACTTGTACTAAAAGGAACATATGCTTCAGATGAAAAGATTGATGTCTCCAAACTAAACGTTGGAGTGTATTTGGTTCAAGTAAATGGTTCAACAATAAAATTTATTAAAAAATGAAAAAGTTAATCTATATTTTTATCGTGCTTTTTTCATTTTCAATAAATGCACAGCAGAACATCATCGTCAATAATTCTGGAAATACAATGTATGCATCGCCAGTTTCATCGGTACAAAGCATCACTTTTGATGGTACTTATGGTAAATTTTTAATTTCAGGGAATACCTCATCATTAAATATTCAAAAATCAATGATTGAGAGTCTTACATTTTCAGCAAGTACCGTAAATCTCACCAAAATTTATATTATTTGGAACGGATCAGACGATGCAACCATCATTAATCCTTATGCAAACCAAGGTGTTACCATCACCGCAACTGGTGGTACAGTAAATGTAACTGGAGCTTCTGGAATTTCTAATTTAGAATACAATTTATTAGGAACAAGCAATGTTGGAAGCTTAACAATGACTTCAGATACACCTGCAACTTTCGTTTTAAATAATTTGAATTTGACTAATGCAAGTGGTCCTGCTATTAATATTTCAGGAAACTTTGATTATACTTTTAATTTATTAAGTGGAACTACCAATTCTTTAACAGATGGAACTGCAAGTACAAAAAATGGTGCTTTGCAAACCGCAGGTAATACATTTATTACAGGAACTGGTAGTCTTGCAATTACAGGAATTAAAAAACACGGAATTTCTTGTAGCAAAAATTTGACTATCAATAGCGGAAATATCACCATCAATTCTGCAGCTTCAGATGGAATTCATTCTGAAGGATTTGTGATGACTGGTGGAACCGTTACAATACCTTCTTCTACAGGAGACGGAATAGATGCAGGAGATACAGCAATCAATATCAGTGGAGGAACCATCAATATAACCTCTACTTCTGCTGATGTAAAAGCTATAAAAACAGGTTTAAACATCATTACTATTTCTGGTGGAACAATTACTTATAATGTTTCAGGTGCTGCTTCCAAAGGAATTAGTGCAAAAGGAAATATAACAATTTCTGGTGGAACTATTAATTCTACAACTTCGGGAATCGCTGTGTTTACTGCTTCTGGAAGTGGTTATGATCCATCTTATTGTTCATCTATAAAATCAGATGGAAGCATCACCATAAATGGTGGAACATTCAATATGACAATTGCATCTACAAGTAACGGTGGAAAAGCATTTTCGGCAACTGGTGAAATCATCGTGACCGATGGAAATTTCACCATCAATACAGCAGGAACCAACGGAACTTATACCAATATCAGTGGTGTTGCAGACAGTTATTCATCGGCTTGTTTTTCATCAGATTCTAACATCAATATTTCTGGTGGAACATTTGGACTTACTGTAACAGGAAAAGATGGAAAAGGAATTTCAGCAGATGGAACTTTAACCATTAGCAACGGAAATATTACCATAAATAATTCTGGAGCTGAAGGAAACGCACTAAAATCCGACGGAATTCTTACTGTTTCTGGAGGAACTATCAACATCACACTTTCTGGCGCTGCAGTTCTTACAGCTTCTGGAACAGGTTATGATGCTTCTTATTCTTCAGGACTTAATTCTACCACTCAAGTAAATGTAAATGCAGGTACTATCACCATCAATGCAACTTCTACAGCAACCGGAGCAAGAGGAATTTCTGCAGATTCTGACATCAATATTAATGGTGGAACTGTAACCATTACAACTGCAGGAAATGGCTCCGTTTATACCAACACAACTGGTGTTACCGATTCTTATTCTGCATCGTGCATAAAAAGTGATACCAATATTAATGTTTTAGCAGGTAACGTAACACTTACCAGTTCTGGAACCGCAGGTAAAGGAATCAATGCAGATGGAACTATTACAATTGGTAGTTCTACAACAACACCAGTACTGAAAATTACAACCACCGGTTCAAGATTCTTAGTTTCAGGAACAGATTACGCTCATCCAAAAACAATGGTTGCAAATGGTGCCATTATCATAAACAGCGGAACAAATACCATTAATTCTACTGATGATGGTGTACATTCTGACACTTCTATTACCATCAATGGTGGAACCAATACCATTTCTGCAATTTCTGCAACAAGCGGAGTTGGAGAAGGTGTAGAAGCTCCAATTATTAATATAGCAGGTGGAACCAATACTATTTCTGCTTCTAATGATGGTATTAATACAACTTATGGTACTGTTTCTGGTGGAACTGAAACTAATGATAACAGCCAACTCAATATTTCTGGAGGAACAAATATTGTAACAGGAAGCGATGCAATTGATAGCAACGGAAATATCACCATAACAGGTGGAACAACTATTGCAAATGGACCAACAAATGCACCTGAAGAAGCCGTAGATTTTAATGGAACATTCAATATGAATGGGGGTTTCTTTATTGCAGCAGGTTCTAATTCTAATATGACTAAAAATTTCAGTAGTACATCTATACAAGTAAATATGTATATAAAATCTTCTGCACAATTAGCTACATCATCTATGATACACATTGAAAATGCTTCTGGAACAGAAATGGTAACCTTCAAACCGAAAAATGCAGTGTATTATTTTCATTTTTCAAGTGGAAGTTTAGCAAAAAGCACACAATACAAAATTTATTTTGGTGGAAGTTATTCTGGCGGAAGCTATGTTGGCGGAACTTCTGGTTGGGGATTATATACTGGTGGAACTTACTCTACAACAGGAGCAACTTTGAAATCTACCACAACAACTTCTACTACTAATACTATAAATACGATTTCCTTCTGATTGTTCAATTCATATTCATATTCATTTTTTATAAAACCGTTCCTCACTTATCGTGGTGAACGGTTTTTTTAATTTCCCTTCATCTATAGCCTTTTTCAGCAAAATATCAAAAGCTTCTCCCATTTCTACCGATGCTCTTTTTACCGCATTTTCTATAATTTGGCGAACTTGCTGTTCAGAAATTTGTGCTTCGGTCCAACTGATACCTTTGTTATGGGTATTCAGAATAAATGGCATCAATCGATCTATGGCAACTGCAAAAATCGCATCATTAGTTTCTTCAGCCTCAAATTCCAACCATAATTCTAAAAAATCAGTTCGGAGTGGTTCATTCAGAATTCCAAAAATTTGTTTTGCTGCCTGCAATTCTCGCTCGAATTTGCCTTTCATTTTTTCTTCATCAAAGATGAAAGTATCTCCCGCTCCTATTTCTACCAAATCGTGAATAGAAAGCATTCTGAGTACTCTCAACAAATCTATTTTATCTCGATTTTTAGCAAATGGAAACAAAATTTGTGCAAGCAAAACAATTTGCCATGAATGTTCTGCCGTGTTTTCTCTTCGGGAATCGTCTGCATTGTAATTTCTTCGGTTAACATTTTTGAGCGCATCTACCGCCAAAATAAATTGTATTTCTTTTTCGAGCTTCATTTTTAATTAAAAAATTTTGGCAAATTTAATTCAAAAATAACTAAAAATTCAATGACTTTTTTCAATTTTCTATAACTGATAAAAATCATTGATGTTGTGTAATTTATATTACATACTAAGCAAATAAATACAATTAACTTTGTTTAGGAAATTGAAAAGAATTAATTTTTTAATCTTAAATAATAAAAAAAATGAAAATTTTAGTAGTTGGCGGAAATTTTGCCGGTTCTACTGCCGCATTAGAAATTAAAAGGAAACTGAAAGACAAAGTAGAAGTTACCCTTATCGACAGAAATGAAGACTTTGTATATATACCATCTCTAATTTGGGTACCAATAAAAAGGCGAGAAGTAAGTGAAATTATCGTACCTAGAAAAGGAATTTTGGAGAAAAAAGGTGTGAAATTTGTAAAAGATACTGCCTTAAAAGTTGAACCAGACGAAAACAAAGTTTATTGCGAAAATGGTGTTTATGAATATGATCACCTGATTATTGCAACAGGTCCAAAAGTTAATTTTGACATCGCACCAGGAATTAGAGAAAACGCCTACTATATTGGAACTCCTCCAAAAGCAATGGAAACACGTCAAAAATTAGAAGAATTCAAGAAAAATCCTGGTCCAATTGTAATTGGAGCAACTCAAAATGCAGGATGTATGGGAGCTGCATATGAATTTCTATTCAACATAGAAAAATGGTTGAGAGAAGAAAATATCCGAAAAAAAGTAGATTTATATTGGGTAACACCAGAACCTTTTTTGGGACATTTTGGGATTGAAGGAATGCCTCTTGGTGAAGCAATGTTGAAAAAATTTATGGAAATGTTCAATATCAAATACAGAACAAATGTTGGTATAAAAGAAGTGTTGAAGGACAAAGTAATTCTATCTACCAACGAAGAAATTGCATCGAGTTTTACAATGTTGATGCCTCCTTTTATTGGAGTAGATTTTGTGGCGAATTCTCCAAAATTAGAAACTCCACAGAACAATTTCATTCCAATTCTTGATAATTATAGACACGAAAAAATTAAAAATATTTGGGGAGCTGGTTTAGCTGTAAATGTAAAACCACCATTTTCTGGTACCGAAATCCCTTTTACGATTCCAAAAACAGGATATCCGAGTGATGAAACAGGAAAAATTGTTGCAAAAAACATTATTAAAACGTTGGAAGGGAAAACCGATTTCATTGAAAAACCTTGGGGAAAAATCACTGGCTTATGTATTATGGATGCCGGAAAAAAAGAAGTCATCATTGTGAGCAACACGCTTTTCAAACCAAGAAAATTTGCGATCATGTTACCTAATGTTCTGTATGACATCAATAAAGTTTTCCTTGAAAAATATTTCCTCTGGAAACTAAGAAATGGCTATTCTTTTTTGCCATAAAGAACAATTAATTACTTAAAACTGTTTCATTTTTTTTGAAACAGTTTTTTTTTGTCCAAATATTAATTAATAAAACTTTTTGAATTAAAATTTATTATACTGATAACCAATGAATTAAAAAATTCTTTAAAAATATTTACTACTTTGTATTGCATAATACTAAAATAATTACATATCTTTGTATAAGAAAATCATTAACACAATAAAAAATGAAAACTTTTCAACAAAACAAAAACCAAAACAACGGTACAATAAAACCAAAGTTATTACGTGATATCAACAATCGCAAAATTGCAGGAGTTTGTTCTGGGATTGCAAACTATTTTAACCTAGATATTTCTTTAGTAAGAATAACTTGGTTTTTACTGGCTTTCTTCGGAATATTTTCTGCAGGTATATCAACTTTTATGGTGGTATTCGTCTATTTATTACTATGGTTGATTTTACCAAAAAATTCGATGACTTATTATATTGAATCAAAAGAACACTAAAATATTTTTTTATATCACTACTTTGTATTGCATATTACTATAATTTAATTACTTTTATTCAATAATTAAATTGAAATTTAAAATTACATAAATATATCATCAAATAATAATGAACACAGAAAATACCAAAGCGCAAATGCGAAAAGGAATTCTAGAGTTCTGTATTTTGAGTTTGATCAACCAAAAAGAAATGTACGTTTCTGATTTGATAGAAGAACTGAAAACCGGAAAACTAGATGTAGTAGAAGGTACACTCTATCCGCTACTTACAAGACTGAAAAACGGCGAATTTCTCTCGTACAGATGGGAAGAATCTACAGGTGGACCTCCCAGAAAATACTACCAAATCACCGAAAAAGGCAAACTGTTTTTAGCAGAATTGCAAAATACTTGGAATGAATTAACCGATTCTGTAAACCAAATTACCCAAAAACAATAACCTGAACTTGTACAATTGCAAGTTGCGACTTTAAAAACAAAAAAATTATGAATAAGACACTATCAATAGCACTCGCAGGTTTTTCATTCGTGATAGAAGAACACGCCTACATAAAACTCAGCGATTATCTTGCTGCTTTGCGCAATTCTTTAGATGCTGATGAAGCAGATGAAGTGATGCACGATATAGAAATTAGGATGGTAGAAATCTTCCGAGATAATTTAGGGAAAAGAGAGGTAATAAATGATGCTGATGTAGAAAAAGTAATTGCCCAAATTGGTACTCCCGAAAAAATTGAGGAGCAAGAAGAAGCCTATTATTCTGAAAAATCTGACAAAAATCAACAAAAATCTAACCAAAACTATACTGCACAAAAACAATTGTTCCGTGATCCCGAAAATTCAAAGTTAGGAGGAGTTTGTGCAGGTTTGGCTAGTTACATTGGTTTAGATATTACTATCATGCGTGTAATTTGGGTAGCACTTTTCTGTGTATTAATACCATTACCAGGTTCACCATTATTGATTGTATTTTTATATTTAATTCTTTGGTTGGTATTACCAAAAGCACGAACTGCCGCAGATTTTTTGAAAATGAAAGGCAAACCTATGAATTTCGATAATCTGAAAGAAGAATCTACCAAAATAGTACAATTTGCCAATGAATCCTCTGAAAGAGTTGGCCAAATCTATAACGAAAACAAACCTTACATCAACAATGCAGGAAACGGACTTTGGAATGTCTTAAGGTACAGTTTGGGGATTTTTTGTGCATTTCTTGCATTCGGAAGTATCATTGGCATTTTCTTTATTTTCGGAATTTTTGGAAACCCAGAATTTCCTGGCGTAAATGAATTTAATTTCTTGTTTGATGACGGTGGTATGAAATATACCATCACTATTATGATGCTTTTAGGAACACTCATTCCTGCAGTTTTATTCAGTTTGTTAAGCATCAAACTTTTCTCACCAAAAACTAAACTGAATAATTTAGGTTGGATTGTAGGTGCACTTTTTATAGCTCTAATTGGTTTTGGAGTATATTTCGGAATCAATATGGCCAAAAAAGATATACTTTACAAAGGATACAAAGAAGACACCGAAAATATCGCCATAAATACCACTTCAGATACACTATTTGTAGATAAAAAGCAAATTGCAATTCCACAAAATTTTATAGGATATGATGACGATTTGTATTCCGACAAAAACAATGTGTACAAAGGAGATTATCCAAATATTGACATCACAAGAAAAGATAATATAAAATCTCCTTATTTAATCATCAAAAAAGGCGGAAAAGGTTACAATCTACCTTTACAATTAGAAGTCCCAATAGAAATACAAGGCAATAAAGTGCTGTTTCCTAATTTCATGAAATACCTATACAAAGATCGATTCAGAGACTTCATTGTGAATTATGAATTGGTAGTACCACAAACTATGAAAGTAATCGCAATAGATGAAGATAAGTTGAACTTAAACGATTATTCTGATGACGATTCTGATGACGATTCTGATGATGATTCTGATGAAAATGGAAAAGTGAGCATAAAAACAGGCACTAGTTCTATCGAAATTAACTCAGACGATGAAGACAGCATCATCATCAATGGAAAAAAAGTACAAAAAGATGAAGCAAAAGACCTCATCAAAAAAATGAAACTTGAAGATGAAGTTAAAAATATGAAAAATGTGGACATCAATATTACCGATGGTAAAGATAAAATCAACATCAAAACAGAGAAAAAGTAAGTGAAAATTCACGAATAAGAGCTACTAAAACCCTTATTTATAAAAAAATTGAAAAGACCACTGAAAATTTAATAAAATTTAACATTGTATTTGGTCTTCGTTTAGAAAAAATACGTAATTTCGTATTGTAAAATTAAATCAATCAATCTATTAACCATAAATCACATAAATCATGGTACAGTTTGTTTTAGAAATCGTAATGAAAATCGTAGATTTAATTACTAGTTTATTTTTATAAAAATAATATTTCGATATATTTGTAAAGTATAACCACAGTTTGGTTATACTTTTTTTGTAATAAATAAATGACCTAATGAAAAAACTGATCGGCAAATTTATGCTTTGGATTAAAGGTTGGAAAGTCGTATTACAAGGTGATGTAGACAATCTCAATCGGTGTATTTTGGTAGTTGCTCCACACACAGCAAACGAAGAATATTTACTCGGGAATTACGCTTATTGGTCACTCGGAAAACCACTCAAAGTCATTATAAAAGATCAGCACACCAAAGCATGGTACGGTTTTATTGTAAAAGCAATAGGAGGAATTGGTATCGATCGTTCACAAAAAAATGACTTGGTGAATTTTGTAGCCAATGAATTCAAAAAATCTGATTTCAGTTTAGTAATCACACCAGAAGGAACCAGAAGTTGGGTACCAAAATGGCGAAAAGGTTTCTATTATATGGCTCTCGCAGCGCAAGTTCCATTGGTTTTGGCTGCAGGTGATTTCAAGAAAAAAATCGTTTATTTGGGCAAAAAAATTTCTGTAGAAGATCTGAATACCCGTTCTTACGAAAGTATTATGGCAGAATTAGAAGAATACTACAAAGGAATCACCCCGAAATATCCCGAAAAGTGGAACCCAAAAATTTATTAAACACGATTTTTTTCTAAAATTTTGAAAACTATGGAACCAAGCAAAAAACAGGAAATTCTAGACCAACTCAACAATTGGGGAAACATAACTTTGGGCAAAACTTTAGGAATTGTATTTACCGATGTTTCAGAAGATTCGCTTACAGCAACCATGCCTGTAACTCCAAAAGTGCATCAACCGTACGGAATTTTACACGGCGGTGCAAGTTGTGCATTGGCAGAAACACTCGGTTCATGTTTGTCGTACATCAATCTAGATGTCACCAAAGTAGTACCAGTAGGAACCAACATCAATTCGAATCATTTGAGAAGCAAACGTGACGGTTTGGTTACAGGAACTGCCACTTTTATAAGAAAAGGTAACACGATGCACGTTTCTCAGATTGAAATTCGAGATGAGAAAGGAGAACTCATCAATCATACTACAATGACCAACAATATTATTCCGAGACCAGAATAAAAACAAAAAATGCTCTTCTTTAAACTTCCTTTTCAAGAACAAATTTTTACGACCGATGGAAATTCAAATGAAAATGCGGTTCATTTTTTTTCATTTGATAACAAACAAAACATTGGTTTTAAAGGGAATATTAATGAAATTTCGATTGATGAAATATTGACTAATGAAATTTTCTCTGAAAATTTAGTGCCAATTCCAAAAAATTTTGAAGAAGAAACACACCAAGATTACACCGAAAAATTAGCCGATGTCATTCATTTCATTAATGAAAATAAGCTCGCAAAACTCGTGATTTCCAGACGAAAACTCATCAATTATCATCAAATTTCACTCACCAAAACCTTTCTGAATCTCTGCAAAACTTTTCCTAATGCTTTCGCATATCTTTTTATTTCTGAAGAAAATTGTTGGATGGGCGCATTTTCTGAACTTTTAGGAAGTTTCAATAAAAAAACCAGTGAATTCCAAACGATGAGTTTGGCAGGAACTTTACCGATAAATGAAGAATGGACCAGCAAAGAAATCGAAGAACAGAAGCCAGTTTCTGACTATATTTCAGAAATTTTGAAAAAATATTCGGATCAAGTGCAAGTATCTGAAACGTATGATCATATTTCTGGAAACATCAAACATCTGCGAACTGATTTTAGTGAGAAAATAACACCGCAAAATCTGGAAAAATTGATTGCAGAATTGCACCCAACTCCTGCAGTTTGTGGTATTCCGAAAGATTTCTGCCAAAATGCGATTCAAAATTTTGAAAAATATCCACGTGAATTGTATGCAGGTTTTACCAAAATAGAAACCGAAAATGAAATTTACTATTTTGTGAATTTGCGTTGTGCAAAATGGTACAAAAATGCAGTTCAGATATTTGTAGGTGGTGGAATTACCAAAGACAGTAATCCTGAAAAAGAATGGCAAGAAACCGAACTAAAAGCAGAAGCAATTGCCAAAAATTTGGCGATTTGCTAGTATTTTTTCTTGGTCTTCAATTTACTCCAAGTATTCATCACCAATACCAAAATAATCCCAATAATCGCACAAGAAATAGAGAATAGAAATTTAGAATTTTCGTCGTCTAAAAAACCAATACTCCAATCTACCGCATAAAGATTTACTCCGATAAATAGGAGGAAAATAATAAGGAAAATTTTATAAAATTTTTGCATTTCTTTTGATTAAAAGTGAATATAACTGGCAAATAATTGCGCAAAATTTTTGGTAAATAATTTGATGGAAATCGCCAACAAAATAATTCCGAAAACTTTTTGCAACACTTGCAATGTTCCATCTCCCATTTTTGCTTCGAGCCAATTTGCAGATTTCAGCACCAAATATACGAATATTGTATTTAGCAAAATCCCAAAAATAATATTAATATCGTGATATTCTGCACGCAAAGATAAGGTAGTAGTCAATGTTCCTGCTCCTGCAATTAGTGGAAACGCAATTGGTACAATAGACGCAGATTTGGCTTCGGTATTTTTGTGAATTTCTATACCCAAAATCATTTCTACAGCGATTATGAAAATTACAAATGCTCCTGCAATTGCAAAAGAATTCACATCTACTCCTATTAATTTCAAAATATTATTTCCAATAAAAAGGAAAGCAATCATCAAAACACCAGCAACAATTGCTGCTCTTTCTGCTTCTATTTTACCAAATTTTTGCTTCAGACTTACAATAATTGGTACCGATCCTACAATATCTATTACTGCAAAAAGTACCATACTTGCAGTAAGTGTTTCTTTTAAAGAAAAATTTTCGAACATTTTACAATATTTATGATTATTTACTAATTTGTGAATACACTGAAATAATGGAATCGTACAATTCTTCGATTTTCTCTTCTGTATGTATAGGTGCGTATTTTTCCATTTGAATTTTCTGCGAAAGACTTCGATATTCTTCAGCAATTTTGGCACCTTTCTTCTCTTCTAAAAAGATTTTGAAATCCTCTGTAGAATTTGCAGAAATTTGTTTGATGGTTTCGGTTTCTAAATCTGTGTAGGTTGAGAAAAATGTCGTGTAATCTTTATTTTCCTTCAACAATTTTAAATAATTAAAGTAGTCATTGATATCAGTTGCTAAATTATCTTTAATCATTTTCTCGGTTTCGGCAATGGTAATTATGGGGTTTCGAGAATCATTTTTATCTGTTTTGGTAAATTCTTTGGTTCTATTTTTAATAAAATAAAAAAAAGTAAAAGTGGCTATTACCAATAGTAAATTCCCTACAATTACTAACCAATTTGTATGGTTTTTTTGACTAATTTTCAAATCAGAAGCTTTCAGAATAGGAGTATCTACGGTTTTCAGAACATTATTGGTATACTCATTTACTTTATCTAAAGTAGATTTTCCGTCGGAAATTTGTTCAGGTGATAGTACATTTAGAACGACGCTCTTTTTGCCTAAATTTTTATATTCTTGATTATTTGGATCAAAAAAGACAAAATCTTGTAAATCAATGGCTAAGTTCCCAATTTTCTTGGGAATTACAATGTACTCTTCTACAATTTCGCCTTTCATTTCGTTTTCTTTCGTGCTGATATTTTTTTCCAATTTTGGTTTGAAAAATTCATAATCTACAGATGCTTTCAATGCAGGAATTTCCATAGAATTCAAATTACCAGTACCTGTAATTTTCACACGAACTTTGACTGGTTTACCTACTTCTACAAACGCTGAATTGGTAAAATGTGACATTACTACTGTAAATTTACCAACGGCATCTTTATAAGAATCGGGCATACCAACTGGTAATTCCTTCACATTTATTTTCACTTTGTTAGAAGCTATTATGTTGGAATTTTCAGCATTAGCAACAGTTGCAGTAATTGGATTTATCTCGATTTTACCAGATTCTTTCGGGAAAATCATAAAAACAGCAATCACTTGTGAAGAAATACCAGAATGCGATTCTATTTCAGATTTTTGGTAACTTACAGGTTTTACGTTCAGGTTTTGTTGTGGTGAAAATTGGATGTTTTTCACCTTTCTGAAATTATCAAAATCTTTGCTATAGGCTCGCAAAACCGCAATTGTTGGCTGATTTTCGAACACCTCTTTATCATCTACTTGTAAGTTAAGGTAAATATCGTCTGAATTATTAGCAATCACCGATTTTTTTTCGGCTTCTTTCACCATCACATCAAAAGGTTCGGTTTTGTAAATTTTTCCGTTTACAGTTACTAGAACTGAACCAATTTTTATTTTCCCTACTTGTTTTGGTGATAATGCATATTGATAAATTATTTGATTTATTCGGTTGCCTTTTTGTGCATCTACAATCAGGGTGTTTTGTTCTGAAGCAGTCCCAACAATATTAAATTTAGATAAATCGGGCATCAAAAGTGGAGTTTCTTGCACCATATTTTCACCACTAATTTCTAAAACTATGGTAAGATTAAAACGCTGATTTTGGTGCAAATCTTTATCTTCGGTTGCAGCAATTAGGGTAACTTGTCCAAAGGTAATGATGGACGAAAGTAATGATAATATGTACCCTAATTTATGTTTCATTACCAGTCTTTTTCGTTGCTTTCTGGTATTGAATAGCCGTTTTTATTAAGAATTCTTCTAGCTGTTTCTTTTTCTTTATCTTCTACCCTATTCATAATTGCTTTTTCTAAATCTTTGGGTAGATTATTGCCATTTTTTTCTTGATTATTTTGGTTGGGCTGATTTCCGTTTTCGCCATTACCTTGCTGTTGCTGAGAATTTCCACCAGGTTGTGCATTTTGTTTTGGTTGTTCTCCTTGCTGATTTTGGTTTTGGTTTTGTTGCTGATTTTCACCTTCTTTTTGGTTATTTTTATCAGCATTTTTTTGATTTTGTTGCTGTTGCTTTTGTTTTAATTTGGCAATTTCATAATTTTTCCTGATGCTTTCATTGGTTGGATCCAATTTCAAGGATTTTTTATACAGTTCTGCAGCTTTATCTAGATTTTTGGTTTGCATATAACTGTTTGCCATATTGTACAAAGAAGCCACTTTATCTGGCTTATTAACCGCTAATTTTTGTGCTTTCTCATATTCTGCTTTAGCTTCATCGTACATTTTTCTTTTATATAGAGCATTACCAAGATTGTAATGTGCGGTAAAATCTTTTTGATTAAGTTCTGCTGCTTTCAAATAATTAGTTGAGGAAGATTCGTAGTTTTTTTGATTAAAATCACGATTTCCCTCATGTATCAAAGAATTATAACTACGTTGTGCAGAAATTTCGACGCTGTAAAATAGTACTAAAAACGATATGAAAATTTGAAAATACTTCATCTTTGCAAAATTATCTCTTTCTATCCGAAAAAGAAATTTTGAAATTGTTAAAATTCGGTTAAATATTATAAAAAAAACACTCGATAACATACAGTAATTCACAATTATATGTTAAAATCTCTTTTCGGATTACCTAAATAAATGATGAAAAATAACAGCAAAGATATTGCCAAAAAGTATTGAAAATGGTGAATTGCTGTTTCAGATTTTACAAAACTTTCAACACCTGCAGATTTTTGTCGAAGTTCGTTGGTAATCTTAGCAACTGCACCATCTGCTTGATTGCCATCTATGTAAATTCCACCTGTTGAAGAAGCCATATTTTCTAATGCTTTGGTTTGTCTTTTAGAGATAACTGTTTCTCCGTTTCCATCATACTTATAGCCCATCAATTGACCAAAAAGATATATCGGAATTGGAGCACCTTCTTCGGTACCAATTCCAACGGAAGTAATGGTAATTCCTTGTTTTTTTGCTTCTTTGATTGCTGCATCTTCATTCCCTTCATTATCTTCGCCATCACTTATCAATACTACATTTTTAGCACCTTTTGTTACGTTTCTAAATTTTTCTGCTGCAACTTGTATTCCTTTTAAAAAATCGGTGCCTTGTATTTGTACGACATTGGTCTCTAAACCACTTATGTACATTTCTGCAGAAGTATAATCAGTTGTAAGTGGCATAATTGAATTGGCTTCACCTGCAAAAACCACAATTCCTACTTTATCATTGCTCATATTTTGCATGGTTCTCACCAAAATATTTTTGGCTTGCTCTAATCTACTAGGTGCAATATCTTGCGTATTCATAGAATTAGACAAATCGAGCAAAAAGACTACACTATTGGTTTTTTGTAATGTTTTTACTTCTTGCTTTCCACTTAGGAAATCGACTACAGATAAAACCAAAAACAAAGTTGCAAGCAAATAAAGTACTGGGAAAATGGTAGAAAAATAAGAATTTTTATCAAACAATTGCATTTGGAATCGCTCTTCTGCAAATCGCAATCTGCGCTCTTTACGCCATTTTTTAAATCTAAAAATGAAGATTGCAAGCAGCGGCAAAAGCAACAGCAACAGTAAATACCAACTATTTCCGAAAGTCCAATTCATTATTAATTATAACAATTTAGTACAAAAAATATTATTAACCTCAAAAGTAACAAAAGCGATACTTTATTATTTTAAAATTTTAAGATATTATAACACCACACATTGAGAACACAAAAGTTTGAAATCCAAAAGATTTCAAATTGAAACTCTTTTATTTTTTTGCTTCAAATTTTCGATTTGCGTTGAATAAAAAATCTCTACTACTCATTTTTTAATTTAAAAATTTATAAAAAATCCAGCGCAAAAAAGCATCTATCAACAATACAACAATTGCAACCAACAAAAATAACCGGAAATATTCTTGATAATTGTATAATTTGATGGATTTGATATCTGATTTTTCCAACATGTTGATATCATCATACACTTGTTGCAAACTCGCATTAGAAGTTGCTCTGAAATATTTCCCACCAGTAGATTCCGCAATTTCACGCAAGGTTGGTTCGTCTATCTTCACTTCGGCTTCTGTAAAAACCAAATCTCCAAAAATATCGGTTTGTGTTGGCATCAGTGCAAAACCATTGGTTCCAATTCCTATAGTGTATACTTTTATATTATTATTTTTTGCTAATTCTGCAGCAACTTGTGGTGGCATTGCATTTTCTATCGTATTCACACCATCGGTCATCAAAATAACAATTTTAGATTTTGCTTTGCTATTTTTCAAGTGACTCACTGCAACCGAAAGTCCTTCTCCGATTGCAGTTCCTGGTTGCAAACCTGCAGGATTTAGATTGGCAAGTTCTTCGGTTAAAACTTGGTGATCGGTAGTAACCGGAACTTTGGTATAGGCTTCTCCTGTGTAGATTACAACTCCAATTCTATCATTTGGTCTTTTGTCTACAAATTTTTGAGCGATGGATTTCAGTGCAGTTAATCTATCTGGTTCAAGATCTTTGGCTAACATACTGTAAGAAACGTCTACTGCAAGCATAATATCTATACCTTTGGTATCATCTTGGTTGGTAGAAACGGTGTAAGTTCTTGGTCTTGCCAAAGCAATTATGAGAGCAGAAAGCAGCACATATTTTGAAATTTTTAGCAACCAAAGTACAAAGTTGATACCTGCAGATTCGTGCATATATTGCACTGATGGAACTTTGACTCCTGCTTTCTTTTTTTTGGTCAAATCTCTGAAAATCAATGGAATAAAAAGAAAAAACAGTAGCAAAAACCACGGACTGTAAAACTCAAAATTGACAAAATCTGTATTCATACTGCTTTTCTATACGCCGGTTCTTAGGAGTTCGGCTTCTATTTCTTGGGTAGATTGTTTCACTACGGTTTTTATTTGCTCGAAATCGATCTCCATCATTTCCTTATTAGGAAAGACTTTGGCAAATTTCACCAAATCGCCTCGTAAAAATATTTTTTCTATAATTTCTTCGTTTCCTTGTGAAATGGCATTGTTTTTTTTCATCACTTCAATCAAATCATCAGTTAAAAGTACATCTGCAGGAATCCGGTATTGTTTGGTAATGAAATTTCTGGTAATATCTATCAATTCTACATAAAACGAACGATAATCTCCCTGTTCTATGTATTTCTTTTTGCGGAGTACTTCTAATTCTTTTAAGGTTTGGTTGGTTTGTTCTTTTGGAGTATTTTTCGGTCTTTTTACATATTTCAGGAAGGCAATTATCAAAATAATTAATGCAATTATTCCTAAAATTCCCAAAACATACCATTTGTACATCTGCCAATAATCATTCCAAGTCAATTTCACTTCTTTGTTGTTCATAATGTCGTTCAACTGATCGCTTGCTTGAGCCGAATTATAAACATCTATGGTATAAGGAATGGTTTTCTGCGGAACTCCATCTATCAAAAATTCGAGTTCGGGAATGGTATAAGTACCTTCATCAAAAATTTGGAAATCGATATTTCTGGAATACAAGTCTTTACCTTGTGAAATATCATCTTTCAGAACTTCAAAATGATAAGGCAACAATTTGTTTTTGGGAGCGGCAACTATATTTTTGCTTTGCAAATTATTGATCGAAATCTGCAATTGTACCACTTCTCCTAATTGCACCCTGTTTTTGGATAAGTGCGAAGAAAGTACCTGCGAAAAAGAAATCCCAAAAACCAAAAGCGCTAAAAAGCACCCAAATTTTCGACCAAAATTTTGCCAAATTTCATTCCATTTCATACCACCTTATTTATTTTTTCTAAAATACTGATACAAAAACCTGGAATAATCATCACCAGTATTCATATTCAGAAAACTGGCAGAGGAATTTTCAAACTGTTCTTCTACCCTTTTTATTTGTTGTTTTTTGGCTTCTGCAAAATCATAACGCCACCTTTTATCAGATGTATTTACCCAAATTTGTTCGCCCGTTTCTGCATCTCTGAAAAGCGCATAACCAACATCGGGAATTTCATTGTCTTTTTCATCATAAATTCTCAGTCCCAAAACCTGGTGTTTCTTAGATGAAATTCTCAAAATTTTAGAATTGAATTGATCCTCAAAATCAGAGAACATAAAAACCAAAGATTTTTTCTTGAAAACGCTCATCATATATTCCAGTGCGGCATCAACATTAGAAATTGCTGGTACATAATCTGCCGTCAAAATAGTGGCAATTATGGCTAAAATATGTTTTCTCCCTTTTTTTGGCGGAATTACTTTGTACACTTTGTCGGCGAACAAAATCAGCCCGACTTTATCGTTATTTCCTACCGCCGAAAATCCCAAACTTGCCGAAATTTCTGCTACAAATTCCCTTTTCAACTGGGTTTTGGTACCATAATCCATAGATGCAGAAATATCTATGAGCAACATCATGGTAAGTTCCCGCTCTTCTTCCATCACTTTTACAAAAGGTTCCCGAAATCTGGCGGTTTTGTTCCAGTCTATTCGTCGGATTTCATCGCCAAATTGGTACGGTCGAACTTCAGAAAAAGTCATACCTTGTCCTTTGAAAGCACTGTGATATTGCCCCATCAATGTAGATTCGGACTTTTTGCGAGTCCGAATTTCTATCTGCTTTACTTTTTTTACAATATCTCTGATCTGCATCGCAGAATTTTTCAATTTTTAGAAATTAATATATTTTTAGCACACCATTTTCGTTTACATTCACTTGCAGTCCTGCTTTTCGCTGCAATTCCTCACTCCATCACTTATTCCTTTGCTTGTTGCGGGATTTCCGCTTCAATCAGGGCTAGTTTATACTTATTGTAATTCTTTTCATTACTTGTTATTCAATTTATCAATTGATTTTAAAACATTTTCTCTATTTTTTTTTGAAGTCATCCATTTTGGTAATCTACTACCTAAACTTTTATTACTAAAAGGCAAATCATTCCTTTCCCTTAATGTTGCTTCTATATGATTCTTCAAAAAGTTCAAATGTCTTCTATTATATGCCCACAAATTTTGACCACAACAATCTATTGAAAACCATAAATTATATGTGTATGTTGATCTATCTGTAATAATTTTATTATAGCCACATTTTTCACATATAATCCTCTCATTTTTCAATA
Source organism: uncultured Flavobacteriales bacterium (assembly GCA_937876095.1). Lineage (GTDB taxonomy): Bacteria > Bacteroidota > Bacteroidia > Flavobacteriales > Weeksellaceae > CALFIE01. Next base: position 58,531 of record CALFIE010000071.1, read on the forward strand.
CAGCTGATGAATTACAAGAATTACATTCTATAATTATTTCACTTAAAAATTCACTAATATAGGTATCATATGAATTTTTTATTCTATTTGACTTCATAATTCTAAATCAAACTCAAATATTAATCTAGGTATTAAATGAAAAAAATCATCTAAAATTCATAATTTAAAATTGTTTTTATGGTGCCTGTATTTTTCCTAAAATTCGGTTGATTACTTCTTCGGTGGTGATTTCCTCAGCTTCTGCCTCGAAACTCAAGCCAATTCTGTGTCTCAACACATCTTTTGCAATCTCTTTCACATCTTCAGGAATTACAAAAGAACGATTTTTAAGAAAAGCCATTGCTCTAGATGCAATTGCCAAATTGATACTTGCTCTTGGTGATGCTCCAAAACTGATGTAATTTTTCAGTTCAGACATTCCGTATTTTTCTGGATTTCTGGTTGCAATTACCATATCCAAAATATATTTTTCAATTTTTTCGTCCAAATAAATTTGGTTGATGGTTTTTTTGGCTTCTATTACATCATTCAGAGAAATTACCGGTCTCACTTTCTCCTGTTGTCCGGTAGAAACCATTTTCATAATTTTTCTTTCTTCCTCAAAATCAGGATATTCTATCTTACATTTCAGCATAAAACGGTCGCTTTGTGCTTCTGGTAAAGTATAAGTACCTTCTTGATCTATAGGATTTTGCGTAGCTAAAACCAAAAAAGGTTTTGGCAGAACCATGGTTTCATCGCCTATTGTAACTTGTTTTTCTTGCATAGCTTCTAGCAAAGCTGACTGCACTTTAGACGGAGCACGATTGATTTCGTCTGCCAATACAAAATTTGCAAAAATGGGTCCTTTTTTTATAGAAAAATCATTTTCTTTGATGTTGTAAATCTGTGTACCAATCACATCTGCAGGTAACAAATCTGGTGTAAACTGTATTCTGGAAAATTCACCGTGAACTGCATCTGCTAAAGTTTTGATCGCCAAAGTTTTTGCCAAACCAGGAACTCCTTCCAGCAAAACGTGACCGTTCCCAAGAAGTCCGATTAGCAAACGCTCAATCATATAATCCTGACCTATAATTACCTTGTTGATTTCTCTGCGGAGCAGCGTAAAAAGTTGGTTCTGCTCTCCTACCTTTTGCATAAGTTGTTTGATATCTTCTGCTTGGTCTAATTCCGACATAATTTTTTCAAAATTTTAATGTGTAAATTTCTAATAAATACTTGCACTAATCAACACAATTAATGCCAAAATTGAGTTAAAATTTGTTAAAAATAAAAATTGATAAGCAAGATTCTGTTTTGTACTGCTATTTATTGCCAAAATTTGAAAAAATGGGAACAAAATTTGGGTTAAATTACATGCATCAACTTTGTAATATCATATAATTAACCTAATTTTGGAGATTAATTCTCGCTAAATGAACTATCATTTTTCGGCGCATCGCCAAATTAGAAAAAACTTGTTAGACGTGCTACAAAAAAACACGCTAGAAGATTTGCTCTACATTCCAGATGGTTTCAATAACAATATGTATTGGAATATCGCTCATACTGTTGCTACTCAACAATTATTGCACTATTATTTGAGTGGAAATCCTTTCAGAATAGATAAATATTGGGTAGAAACCTACAAAAAAGGTACGCTCCCCAATCTGCAGGTTTCACAAAGCGAAGCAGAAGATTTAGCATTTCTACTGACAGAAACTTCCAAAATTCTAATGAAAGACTACGACGCTGATTTTTTCTCAGAATATACAACCTATACCACAAGTTTTGGATTGGATTTGAAAAGTATTCAAGACGCTATTATTTTCAATAATATGCACGAAACCTTGCACTATGGTTATCTTTTGGCACAGAAACGTGCTTTACTTGGCGAAAAATCGTGAGAATCAAATATTTTTAATAAAAAAATCATCAATATGGTGACTTCTCAAAGAAATTTGCCACCAAATATCCCTTAAATGACCCAATTTCAACCTAAAAATCCAAGAGCGGAATCTAATAACTCAGAAAAAAAATCAGAAGATTTCATCTTCGGATTGAGACCGGTGATTGAAGCATTAGAAGCTGGAAAAACCATCGATAAAATATTTCTACAGAATGCATTGCAAGGCACCATTTATGCAGAACTGAAAGCACTTTTGGCGAAACACAAGATTAGACCAAATTACGTTCCGGTAGAAAAACTGAATCGCATTACCCGAAAAAATCATCAAGGTGTAGTCGCATTTATTTCTGATGTGCCTTTTGAGAAAATAGAAGATGTTTTACCCCAAATTTTTGAACGAGGTGAAGTTCCTTTTTTACTGATTTTAGACAGATTGACCGATGTCAGAAACTTCGGGGCGATTTGCAGAACTGCAGAATGTGTAGGAATTCACGCCGTAATTTTACCAGAAAAAGGAGCAGCTCCTATCAATTCAGATGCCATAAAAACTTCTGCAGGAGCAATTTACAATATCAAAATCTGTAAAGAGAACAATTTGGCTCATACCGTAGATTTTTTGCAACAATCAGGAATTCAAGTGTTTGCATCTACCGAAAAAGCCCAAAAACTCATCTACGAAGTAGATTTCAGCAAACCTTGCGCAATTGTGATGGGAAACGAAGAAACAGGAATTTCTAAAGAAGTTCTGCATCATTCTGATGATAAAATAAAATTACCAATCGAAGGGAAAACACAATCGTTAAACGTATCTGTTGCTTGTGGAGCTGTTTTGTATGAAGCGTTGAGACAGAGATTGAGTATTTGAAATAGATTTAATAAAAAAAACTGAAACAATCAGAAGTAAATTCTGACCAATAACAGCATAAAAATATAATTTAAATGAAAAAAATTACCGCAATTGCGTTTATTGCTATAACCCTAATTTCTTGCAAAAAAGAAACAGCAAAAATTACCAAAATAGATGAAAAAACTGGGAAAGTTATCACCATAGAAGTCCCAAAAGATTCGGTGCAAGAAGTCAAAGCAAACCCTGCAATCAAAGACAGTTTAGGTGTGTACAAGCAATCCTTCAAACTAGAAAAAGGAAAAACCTATCCTCTTACAACGTACCAAAGAGATGTGCAAACACTTACTGCTTCTAACGGAAAATCACAAAGTGGAACCAATGAGACGACCGATGAAATGACTTTTGTAGTAGATAATGTTACCAACAAAGTGTACGATATTACGATTAATCTCATCAGTAAAAGAAATTCTCAATCTGCACAAGGAAAAACCATTGTAGTTGATACCAAATTGGCGGCTCCAAAAGAAGACCAACTGAAAATGATGTGGACCGTGAACAAAGCATTGGTTGGTAATAAACTATCTATGAAAATGGATGAATCTGGCAATGTACTTTCTATCACAGGTTTTGAACCAGTCTATACCAAAGTAAATGCAGCTGTTTCTGGATTGGTTAAAGATCCAAAAGCAAGAAGCGGATTTTTAGAAAATTTCAAACATAGTTTTGATGAAAAAATGTTAAAAGATCAATTTGTAAAAAATTTGAAATTAATTCCAGCAAAAGGTGTGAAAATTGGTGAAAAATGGACTAATACCGAAAACGCAACTCCAGATGGAAAAGTGAAATTGACCACGACTTATACCCTAAAAAGTGTAGGAAACGGAATTGCAACTATTTCGGTAACAGGTGGAATTCCTTATAAATCTGAACAAAATTCTCAGCAAGGTATTACGCACAGTATGAGTTCTGAACTCACTCAAAATGGAACTATTTTGCTCGACCAAAATACAGGTTGGATAGACCACCAGAATATTTCGGTGAAAACCACACAAACCGAAACAATGAGTGATGGTAAACAAAAACAATCGATGACCAGCGTTTCTAATTCATCGGTAATGGTAAATCCAAAATCCAAATAATTTAAAAAATTAGTTTTTTTATTAATTAATAATTTTGATTGAAATAAATATGGAAATCTATAACCTTAGTTTCCATTATTAAAAATAAAGAAAATGAAATATATTATAGAGTTCATTCTCATAACCATCATCATTTTTTTTCTGTGGAATATTCTGAAAAGAATATTTTACAATGCATTTTATAGGCATTCTAACCAAGAAATGCAAAATAATTCACAAGAAAAATCCAAAAAAAATCTGCAATCTAATCTCAATTGGGATGCAGAAACCATTGACTACGAGGAAATAAAAGACGAAAACAACAAGCAAAAATGACAAAGAACAAAAACATCTTATACATAATCGCAAGTCTACTCATTTTTGTGGTCATTGCATTAGTCTATTCCAATCCAGTTTTGACAGGGAAAGAACTTTTTCAGCACGATATTGTGCAGTACAAAGGTGGTGCAAAAGAACTGTTGGATTACCGTGCAAAATTTGATAAAGAAACTTATTGGAGTGATTCTATGTTTGGCGGAATGCCTACTTACCAAATGGGAGCTCAATTTCGCGGTGACATTATACAACAAATAGACAATGTTCTGACCTTGCTACCAAAACCAGCCAACTTGTTGTTTCTATTGTTCGCAGGATTTTTTCTTTTGGGAATGGTAGTTACCAAAAATTGGAAATATGCACTTTTGGGAGCCACTTTTTTCGGACTTTCCACTTATTTCTACATTGCAATTGGAGCTGGACACAATGGTAAAATACATACTGTTGCGTATTTCGCACCACTACTTGCAGGAATTTTATTGGTCTATATTCGTGAAAAATATATTTTGGGATTTGTCGTAACTGCCTTTTTTATGGGTTTACAAATGGCAGCCAATCATCCACAAATGACATATTACCTTTTTCTTGCACTCGGATTTTTATTTTTATCTGAATTGATTCGTGCTGTTCTGAAAAAAACACCAATGAAACATTTCTTGGTTTCATCTGCTATTATTGCTTTTGCAGTGATTTTGGGAGTTGCAATGAACTCGCAAAGAATTTTAGCCAATTCTGAATATGTAAAAGAAACAGTGCGAGGAAAACAAATCCTAAATTCTGAAAAAAATGACGAAAAATCTGGAATGGATGAAGAAAGTATGCTGATGTGGAGCTACGGAAAATTAGAAACCCTGAATCTATTTTTCCCAAGATTAATGGGAGGTGCAAGTAATGAAGAAGGTTCAGAAAAAATGATGAGTACCGTACAAGAAATGGTGCAAAACAATGTATCTTCTCAACAAGAAATGGATCGTATTTCCAAAGGATTTGGTTCGCTCACATATTGGGGAGACCAAGAAGGAACTTCGGGACCAGCTTATCAAGGTGCAGTTGTAGTTTTCCTGACTATCATTGGATTTTTCTTTGTTCATAAAAAGTACCGATATTGGATTTTGGGAGCAAGTATTCTCACCATTTTTTTAGCTTGGGGAAGAAATTTCCAAATTGTAAGTGATTTATTCATCAATTTTGTTCCGTTTTATAATAAATTCAGGGCACCAAGTTCTATTTTGGTGGTCGTAGAATTGCTTTTTCCTTTGGTTGCAATGCTTGGTTTGTACCGATTTTTCAATTCTAATGAAGAAACTGAAACCAGCACCGAAAATATTTTAACCGATGATTATAAACAAAAAATCCTAACCTATGTTTCGGCATCAGTTGTTGGAATTACCCTTATTTTACTAATTTTCGGAAAATCTATGTTGGGATTCTATACAGAAACCGAAAAAACGTATTTACCAGCTTGGTTATTGGATTTTTTGGTTGATGAACGCTTCAAAATGTTCAGAATAGATGCTTTGAAAGCACTTTTCTATGTAGCAATTACCGCTGCAGTTCTTTACTTTAGTTTAAAACAAAAAATCAGTCAAAATGTGGCGCTCATTATCATCGGATTGGTGAGTTTCTTCGATTTGTGGAGCGTAAATAAACGTTATTTGAACAATGATAATTTTGTGGACAAAAATTTTGCAGAAAATCCTTTCCAAACAGAAAGTTCTGATTTACTGATGGAAAAAGTGGGCGACAATGCCAATTTGCAATCGCTTCTTGCCAATGCAAAAGTGAACAAAACACTCGAAACTTTGGCCGAAAAAGATAAAACACATTACCGAATTTTCAATGCAGCATTGGGAACTTTTAGCGAGACCAATACGTCGTATTTCAAATCGTCAATTGGTGGTTATCACGCAGTGAAACTGAGAAGATACGATGATGTCATCAATACCTATTTCCAACAAATGGATTCGGTGAAAGTGCCAAAAATTTTGAATATGCTCAATGCAAAATATTTTGTAGTGGGTGATACCGAAAATCCACAAGCAATTCCGAATCCCGAAACCAACGGAAATGCGTGGTTTGTCTCTGACCTGAAATTTGTAAACACTCCAAATGAAGAAATCCGACAAATCAGCGAAATCGACAACAAGAAAACTGCGGTGATTTCTACGGATGACAAAGCCTATTTCACAGGTAAAAATTTGGTAGCAGACGAAACCGCCTATTTGCAACTTACGAGTTATGAAGCCAATGAAATTGTTTTCAAAACAGAAAGTAAGACCCCACAATTAGCGGTAATTTCTGAAATCTACTATCCAAAAGGTTGGAAGATGTTTTTAGATGAAAAAGAAGTACCATACATAAAAGCAGATTATTTATTACGTGCAGTGTATGTACCTGCAGGAAAACATTCGGTGCGAATGATTTTCGAACCAGACGTTATTGCAAAAGGTAAAATAATATCACTGATTGCATTTGGATTGTTTTTATTGTTGTCTTTGTATGGAATTTGGGTGATTTACCGCAAATCTATGGTAGGTACAAATCGTGATTTGTCCAATATTTAAAAAATTGAAAAATATTTTTAAAAATGTCCCAAGAAAAATATCAATTTGAAGATAATGACAAAAACATGTTGCCAAGAATATCTTTTACAAAAAAGATATTTTATTATGGCATTTGTATCTTAATTGCAATAATAATTTTCACAAGTTTATATTATGGCCAATTTGTATTGCCTGGAAAAAGAAATTCAAATATGTATTTCAAAGGGATTTCATTGTACATTTTAATTGTGTCGGGATTAACATGGATTTATCATTTTGGGGTTCAAATATTTGCGGATAAATATCATGATGATGAAATGAAAAACAACCTATATTTTAAACAAACGTATAATACGAGAATTTTAGGGGTTATTTTATTAATAATATCATATTTAGTTTCTGTTTTCACACTAGATTCGAAAGGAAATTCAAAATTTATAGATCCAAAATATAAAAAGGAAAAAATTATTTATTAATTAAAAAAATCTATGATTTTTTTGAACAAATCACGATTTGTCCCTACATCAAAATAAAATAAAAATTGCAAAACGAAACGTACATTCCACAACCAAAGAAGATACTGATTATCTCCTATTATTGGCCACCTTCAGGTGGACCCGGAGTTCAGCGTTGGTTAAAATTTGCAAAATATTTGCCCGAATTTGGTTGGGAACCTACCCTTTTCATTCCAGAAAATCCGAGTTATCCGATCATAGATGAAACATTGGTACAAGAAGTTCCAGAAAATATAGAAATCATCAAAACCAAAATTTGGGAACCTTATCAGTTGGCCGAAAAATTTGGTCGGGATAATAAAAAATTCAAGGCAGGACAATTTGATGTAGGCGAAAACCAATCGTGGAAATCCAAATTGTCGATTTTTGTACGAGGTAATTTTTTCATTCCAGATGCGCGAATTTTTTGGGTAAAACCATCCATCATATTTTTGAAAAAATTTTTAGCAGAAAACCATTTTGATGCCTTGGTTACAACAGGACCACCTCATTCTTTGCATTTGATTGGGCTTGGTCTGAAAGAGCAATTCCCCAATTTGAAATGGATTGCCGATTTCAGAGATCCATGGACAGAAATTTCGTATTATAAGCACCTGAAACTGACCAAATCAGCCGATGCAAAACACCGAAAATTAGAAAAAAAAGTGTTTGAAAATGCCGATATTACGTTGGCTACCAGTTACACCGATGCAGAAAATTTCAGAAAAAAAGGAGCGAATGCAATTTGTATTACCAATGGTTTTGATATTGAAGTAAATCAAGAAAATTCAAAAACTTCAAATTTATTAAAAAGTAAATCTCAAAACACTCAAATACTCAATAACTTAAACACTCAAAAATTCACCCTAAGTTATGTCGGTGTTCTAGAACAACTGCGGAATCCTGAAATTTTGTGGGAAACCTTATCCGAAATTTTGCAAGAAAATAAGGACTTTAGTAATGATTTTGAATTAAAATTTGTAGGAAGAGTTGATGATAAAATTTTGCAAAAACTGGAATCAACTCCACTCAAAAATCACCTCAAAAATTTAGGATATCTTTCTCATAATCAATCAAATATAGAGATGCAGCATTCTTCTCTTCTACTTTTGACCAATTTTCCGCAAGAAACTTCCAAAGGAATTATTCCAGGTAAGATTTTTGAATATTTAGCAAACGGAAATCCGATACTTTCTTTTGGTCCAAATGATGCAGATGTTGCCCAAATTTTAGATAAAACCAATGCAGGAAAGCACTTCACTTACAACGATTCTGCAAATCTTAAATCCTACTTACTGGAAAAATACCACGATTGGAAATCCGGAGTAACTCCTGAAAAAAACAGCAATATCGAAGAATTCACCCGTAGAAATCTCACCAAAAAATTGGCGGAAATTTTGTAATAATTATAGTTCTTTCTCCGAAAAGGAGCAAAAGATTTTTGCCGTAATAGAATTCAAAAGTGAGCAAAATCTTCACTAAAAATACATTTCACTTTTGCAACCTATTGAATTTTACTATTTTTCATTACTAATAAATAAACTTTTGCGGTAAAAAAAATCTACTTCGTTTTACCTAATTTTTTAGTTCATCTAAGAGAATTTTGGCTTGTTTCACATCGTGAACACGCAAAATTTTCGCGCCTTTTTCAAGTAATTTTCTATGTAAATTTAGGGTTTCCTCTCCTATTTCCAAAGGCGATTTATTGAGTGGTTTATAAATAAAAGATTTTCTGGAAATCCCAACCAACAAAGGCAATTTCCCAAAACCAATGTACTGCAATTCATCTATCATCCGATACTGAACTTCGATGGTTTTCCCGAAACCAAAACCTGGGTCTAAGATGATATCATTAATTCCGATTGCTTTTAATTCCTCAATTTTTTTAGAAAAATAATAGTTTAGATTCAGGATAATATCATCGTAATCAATTTTTTGGTGCAGGTTTTCATAGGCAGCATTGCTGTGCATCAACACATACGGAAGTTTGGTTTCTGCAACGGTTTTCAGTAAATCTTCATCAAAATCGCCTCCTGAAATATCATTCACCAAATCTATGCCTTCATCAAAACCAAATTTCACCACGTCTGCATAAAAAGTATCCAAAGAAATCAACGTTTTAGGAAATTCTTTTTTGATTAGTGAAATTATGCTTCCCAATCTTGCAATTTCGTCTTTTGCAGAGCATAATTCAGCATTTGGTCGGGTTGATTGTGCACCAATATCTATAAAATCGGCACCATCATTTATCATTTTTTCGGCTTGCAAAAGTGCCGATTTTTCATTTAAAAATTTTCCTCCGTCTGAAAAAGAATCAGGTGTAATATTCAGAATTCCCATCAGTTTTGGTGTAGACAAATCGATGAGTCTCCCATTACAATTGATGCTACAATTTGATAAAGTATGTTGCTGATACTGCATTTCACAAAATTACAAAAAGATTTTTTTAATTATTAATAAAAACTCCAAAACTCAAAACTCATCAATTATAACTCATAACTCAACCTCTCTCCTCCAACTTCCGAGCAAATTCCTTATCTTTGACCTTTAAGAATATTCATGAAAAATACTTCTACACAATTTGCCGAAGTTATTGCACAATGTCGCGATTTATTTAGTAAAAAACTGCAAGATTATGGAGCAGCGTGGCGTGTTTTGCGACCGAGTTCTATCACCGATCAGATTTACATAAAAGTGAATAGAATTCGTACGTTGCAGATGACCGACGTGAAAATGATAGATGAACGTGAAGAAGACGAATTCGTAGCGATTGTGAACTACTCCATCATTGGATTGATACAGTTGGAGAAAAGTTTTTCTGAAAATTTAGACGAAAACAAAGACGAAATTATGAAACTCTATGATTTTTATGCCAAAAAAGCACAGGAATTGATGGAGAAAAAAAACCACGATTACGGAGAAGCGTGGCGTGAAATGAGGATTTCATCTATCACCGATTTAATATACCAAAAAGTACTTCGCACCAAACAGATAGAAGATAACCAAGGGAAAACCATAGTTTCAGAAGGTTTAGACGCCAATTATTATGATATGCTGAATTATGCGGTGTTTTGTTTAATCAAGATGTTGGAAGATGGAAGTTGGAAGATGGGAGTTTGAGAATGTGGATTGGAAGATGGATGTTTAATTTTCAATAAAAAATACTTACTATGAGTTTTAAATTTGAAAAATTAATTATTTGGCAAAAATCAATGGAATTTGGAGAGGATATTATTCAAATTTCTACAACTTTTCCCAAAAATGAAGTATTTAATTTAACTTCTCAAATTAGAAGAGCAAGTGATTCTGTCGCTTTGAATATTTCGGAAGGATCCATTTTGCAGTCTAATCCAGAATTTAAAAAATTTTTAGGATATGCAATTCGGTCTTTGGCTGAAGTAGTAACTTGTCTTTACAAAGCAAAAAATAGAAACTATATTTCGGTGGAAATATTTGATGAAAATTACAACAATGCATATCATTTAATGAATCAAATAATTGGTTTTAGAAATCAATTGAAATAGTAAAAAAAATTAAAAGTAATAGAAAATTAAAGATGAAGTTTATGGTTTATAGATAAATTTTGTAAATGGAATTGCAAAAATAGGTTGAAATATTCAAAGTTTTTGAGCTTCCAACCTCAATCTTCCATCTTCTATCTTGCATCTGAAATCTCACCTCTAAAATCTGAAAAGAATGAAAAGAATACTACGTTACCTCATTGCAATTATATTTATTGCTTCAGGATTTGTGAAAGCAGTAGATCCGGTTGGATTTTCTTTTAAATTAGAAGAATATTTTTCGCCTTCGGTTTTTAATATGCCGTTTTTGGAGCAATATTCACTGGAAATTGCTGTTTTTGTGGTGGCTCTGGAACTGATTTTAGGATTGATGTTGCTCTTGAGAATTAAGTTGAAAACAACGCTTATTTTACTTATTTCTCTGTGTGTTTTCTTTGCATTTCTCACGTTTTATTCGGCTTATTATAATGTAGTTACAGATTGTGGATGTTTCGGAGATGCCATCAAATTTACACCGTGGCAAAGTTTCTGGAAAGACATTGTTTTGCTGGTTGGTTTACTGATTTTGTGGTTTTTAAATAAAAAAGCAGGCACTTTGAACGATGAAAAAGGTTGTCTAAAATTGCCTGTTTTTTGGTTAGGAATTTTAGGAACAGTTTTCATTATTTATAGAGGAATTGCTCACGAACCTCTGATTGATTTCAGAGATTATAAAATTGGCACCAACTTGAATACCGAACGTGAAAAAATCGCCAAAAATCCATCGGTATACAAAATTTCTTATACCTTGAAAAATACCAAAACCAACGAAGAAAAAATAGTAGGACAAGATGATTACATAAACCAAAAACAATATTGGGAAGAAGGTACTCCTTGGAAAATTATGACCGGAAAAGAAGTTTCTACTCTACAAAAACAAGGGTACGAATCTGCAATTAGTAAATTGAAATTAGAAGACGAAAACGGAACTGATGTGACCGACCGAATTCTACACTTACCAAAAGTGTATTTGGTTTTCAGTTATCACCCAGAAAAATTGACAGCTTCTGATAAGAATCTAGAAAAATTGACCACCAAAAAATTGACTGTTTTTGGAGTTTCGACCGTACCAAATGTATTTGCGAACGTGCCAAATTTAGCAATGGACGGAACCGCAATTAAAACCATTGCAAGGAGCAATCCTTTTGTTTTGGTCCTAGAAAACGGAACGATTGTAGAAAAAAAATCATTACAAGATTTTTTAGAAAATTTGAATTAAAAATTTGTAATTTCAACATTGAATATAGAACTATAAATATTGAACCAACTTATATGAAAAAAACCAACAAACCAATTGCAGGTTATCATTTACTAATGCTGCTTTCTGCTGTAGATTACAAATTCCATATAGAAGAAGAAAAAGTAATTCGTGAATATTTAGAAGAAGAATTTCCGTTCCCGATGAATTTCGATGCTGAAATGGATATTATTGCCAATTTGGCACCAAGTGAATGGAAAAAACACTTCGAATTTCAGGCGCAGTGTTTCTATGATGATTCTTTTGAAGACGAAAGAGAACAATTCAAAACCTTTGCAAAAAAACTCATCAAAGCCAATCAAGTGGTTTCACCAGTAGAACATGAATATTATATGCTGATGAAAAAAACCTGGAAAATGGCGTAAGCTGATTCAATTCTTAAAATTTTATTTTTTAATGATCATTAAAAAGAGGAAATTTACCCATCTGAAATCAATTTTAATATGAGAAAAAATATCGTTGCAGGAAACTGGAAAATGAACAAAAATGTGATTGAAGCACAACAACTGATGTTTCAGTTATTAGAATACAAAAAACAACATGCTACCAATTGCGAAGTTTGGATTGCACCGCCTTCTCTGTATCTAATGATGGCAAAAGATTTGTACGAACAAGACGAAATTGGTGTATTTTCACAAGATATGAGCGAACATGAGAGTGGCGCTTTTACAGGCGAAATTTCTGCAGATATGCTAGAATCTATAGATGCAACAGGTGCAATTATAGGACATAGCGAACGTAGACAATACCACGGTGAAACCGATTCTCACTGCAACAGAAAGGTGAAACTGGCTCTAGATAAAGGATTAACGCCAATATACTGCAACGGAGAAACGCTGGAACAACGCAAATCTGGTCAACATCTTGAAGTGGTAAAAAACCAAACAGAAGTAGCTCTTTTTACACTTTCTGCTGAAGAAGTAAAAAAAGTAGTTATTGCGTATGAACCAATTTGGGCAATAGGAACTGGCGAAACTGCAAGTCCAGAACAAGCGCAAGAAATACACGCACACATACGAAATCTGATTGCTGCAAAATATGGTAAAGAAGTGGCAGATAAAATTTCTATTTTGTACGGTGGTTCTGTAAAACCAGACAATGCCAAAGAAATTTTCTCTCAACCAGATATAGATGGTGGTTTGATTGGTGGTGCTGCTCTAAAAATTGAAGATTTTTCTAAAATTATTGAAGGATTTAGTTCGTAATTTTCTGTACTAGAAATTTTATAAATAGTTAAAAAACGCATCATAAAGGTGCGTTTTTTTTATTTATAAAAAATTAATTCTAGAATAAAATCTCAATAAATTTTAATTTTTGTTAAAATCTCACTCATAATCTTGACTTCAAAAAGCAAAATTAATTTAAAAATTAGAAATTTTGTCATTAACAATTTTTTTGACATGATAAAAATCATCATGTTAAATGATGAAAATTAAAAAAAGATCGGAAGAGCGTCGTGTAGGGAAAGAGTGT
>CALFIE010000072.1 GCA_937876095.1 uncultured Flavobacteriales bacterium
TTTGATAAACACAAAGATAATAAAAATTAGGCTATTTTACGGATATTCATTAAAATAATAATTAATTTCTGTGCTTCGCACCTTTTTTACACTTTTTTTTAATTTCATTTTCCAAGCGATTTGCACTTGGCTTTTGATGTCGCGACTTCGTCGCTTTAAATGGTTGCTTTATTTTAATAACATCTATCTTCAAACTTCCATCTTCAAACTTCAAACTCCCCTCTTCAATATATAATCTGTCACCACTTTTCCGGAAATCAACGCAGGTGGAACTCCAGGTCCTGGAACGGTTAATTGTCCGGTGTAAAAGAAGTTTTTCAATATTTTGTTTTTGATGCTTGGTCGCAAAACCGACGTTTGCAACAACGTGTTTGCTAAACCATACGCATTTCCTCGGCAAGAATGATAACGCTCTTTGAAATCCGTTACTCCAAAGGATTTTTTGAATAAAATGGCGTCACTCAAATCTTCACCCGTGCATTTTTTAATTCGGTCGAGAATTAATTGAAAATATTGCTCGTGAATTTCTTCATTATCCTCTAAATCAACTGCAACCGGAATCAAGAAAAAGCCAATTTCTTTACCTTCCGGTGAAAGTGAATCATCTGTTTTACTCGAAAAATTGGCATAAAACAGCGGTTTTTTTGGCAAAACTTTGGTGTCGTAAATTTCTTTGGCGTGTTCCTCAAAATCAGTATCGAAAAACAAATTGTGGTGCAACAAATGTTGAACTTTTCTATTAAACGCCACATAATACAAGAACGAACTCGGCGCAAAAGTCTTTTTTTGCCAATAATTTTCGGAGTAATTTCGGTTTTTGTGGAGGAGTTTTTCGGTGTGCGCATAATCTGCTCCTGAAATAAATACATCAGCTTCGTAAATTCCGTGCTTTGTTTTTACGTTTTTCACTTGATTTTCTGTGAAATTAATTTCAGTAACTTCTTCATTTACAAAAAATTGCACTCCCAATTCTTTTGCCAATTTCACCATTCCGAGCGCAACCGCATTGAAACCACCTTTCGGATACCAAGTTCCCAAACCGAAATCGGCGTGGTTCATAAAATTATAAAAAGCAGGGGTTTTATTGGGTTTTGCACCCAAAAAAAGCACCGGAAACTCCAAGATGCTTCTTAATTTAGGGTTTTTGATGTTCGCACGAACTTGTTGTGAAATATTTTTCACAAAAAGATTTAGTCGTTTTGCACTTTCCACAGAAAGCAATTCCAAAAGCGAAATCCCAGGATTATATACCAAATTTTGCATTGCGATTCGGTAATTTTCTTGGGCGCCGTTCATAAAATTTCGAAGGTGTTTTCCGCTTCCTTTTTCAATATTTTCGAAAGTTTGCACAATTTTTTCGGGAGAATCTTCAATGTCGATATAATCGTTTTCACCAAAAACAACTCTGTAAGCCGGCGAAAGTTTTTCTAATTGATAATAATCAGACACTTTTTTGCCAAAATCTGCAAAAAATCGCTCAAAAACATCGGGCATCCAATACCAACTCGGTCCCATATCAAACCGGAAACCATCAATTTCCATCAATGAAGCACGACCTCCCAATTGTTCGTTTTTTTCTAAAACAACTACTTCGTAACCAGCTTTTGCCATATAACAAGCAGATGCAAGCGATGAAAATCCAGATCCTATGATGACAACTTTTTTCAATTTCAACAATTTATTAGTACAAAAATATACTATTATTTTCATATTAGAAAGATATTTTACTACATTTGCCATAAATAAAATCTATTATGAATTTAGATTTGCTGATAAACGTACTGAAAGAAGTGAATGAATATGAGCAAAGTGCTTACTACAAAAGCAATTGCACGGTAGAAGATTTCAGAAATTACCTCAATGAAAAGGCGTATCAAAACGACACGCCTCAAGAATTGAATCGAAAATTAGGCATTAAAACCTTTAAGATTGAAAACGAAATTGCCAAAGAAACGTTTTTATTGAGCAGATATGCCAAAATTTTGGTTAAAAAAGCAATGGAGAACCACGCCGATTTGGTAAGTGAAGATTTTACCTATCTTTTTAGATTGATGAATTATGAATCGCTTACAAAATCACAATTAATAGAGAAAAACGCGCACGAAAAACAAACCGGCATAGAAATCATCAAACGATTGGTAAGACATCAACTGATGGTGGAATTTCCTGATGAACACGACAAAAGAAGTGTAAGAGTAAAGGTTTCTGAAAAGGGAAAAAAGGTGTTTTTCGAGTCGATGAACGATGTTTCTTCAGTTTCAAAAATTATGTGTGCCAATCTACATGCAGACGAAAAACAAAATCTTTTGGGGTATCTGAAAAAACTCAACACTTTTCATCATAATGTATATCTGAATTTTAGAAATGAAAATTTAGAAAAAATTGAGAAATTGCTTTAAACCAAAATTTTCAAACTTTTGGGCAGAATTTTCATATGTATTGGTGATGAAATCCTATTGAATTCGCCATCGAGATGCCATAAATCTGAATTGACCGAAAACTGAATTTCCGGAACAGAAATATACTGAATATATTGATCTGGAACCAATTTTTTGGTAAACATTCGATACGCAAAAACAGGAGAAAAGAAAAACGGAAACTTCTTTACCAAAGCAATTTCTGCCAAACCATCACTTTTGCTTGCATGTGGAGCGATGTAGGCATTATTACCGAATTGGCGAGTGTTGGCAATATTAATCATTAAATATTTACCATCAAATTTCTTGTATTTTTCTTCGAATTTAATGGTAATTGGTTTATAATTAAAAAAAGTTTTAATAGACACTTTTATATAATTTTTGAAACCACGATTGGTTTTCTCGAACGCTTCTATTACCGCTCCATCAAAACCCGTCCCAGAAACATTGATGGAAAGCCGATTATTTACCGTAAAAGTATCAATTTCTTTCACGATTTTGTTATTTATTTTCAATAAAAGTTCGTCGAGGTTTTTAGAAAATTTAGTTTCGTTGGAAAATCCATTTCCTGAACCTGCCGGAAAAATGGCGAGAATTTTATTGGTATTAATGATGTTTTTCGCTACCGTAGAAATGGTTCCGTCACCACCAATTGCTACAAAAATTTCGATTTTTTCAAAATTATTTTTAATAAAATTATTGGTATCATCTACCGATTCTGAAATTATATACAAAGGATTTGCAACCTTTTTTTTGAGTTCATCCAAAAAAGGTTGGTAATTTTTTTTCGCAGAAAAAGGATTGATGATAAATGCCACATTTTGCATTTGGTAAAAATACAATTATTTGTAGAATTAATATGTAGCAAAAAATCTAGAAATCATCAACAAATAAAATAATCATAAATTTTTAATTATTTTTATCAAATTCGTATTATTGTTTCAACTAAATTAACAATTACACTATTAAGATCGGA
>CALFIE010000073.1 GCA_937876095.1 uncultured Flavobacteriales bacterium
TACAAAAAAGAACCCGTCTGTTTAAAAACAGACGGGTTTTTTAATAAAAAGAATGTGTTTTTTTCTATTTCTTTCAGATATTTATTTGGCTTTTATGGAGTAGATTTCAAATGTAAATCTGCAATTTTTGCTCGAACTTTTTGCATAAAGTCTTTTCCTGGATCTTCTTTCCCTGTGAAATATTTTGAATTGGTTTCTTTCCAAAGAGTTGATTTCCTAAAAACTCCATATTCTTGGTGTCCAATCAAATATTCTATAGAATATTTTTGAACCAAATAGCGGATTAATTGAGCATTGGCTTCTACTTGTTTTTCGGTTAATGGATTTTTGGTGCTGCCAATATTTTCTACACCAATTGCGCAATAATTTAGTCCAATCGTGTGTCTTGCCAACAAATTGGTATCAATTAATTGATAAATAGTTCCGTCTCTATCCACCAAAAAATGTGCTCCTACATTCAGATTGCTTTCTTTTTTATTAAAACTTCTAGCACTTTCTATGGTTGACTGATTAAAATAATTGAAATTACTCGCAATAGTACCACCATTGGTAAAATGTAGCACAATCATCTTCGGAGAAATGCTTGGTTTATCTTGTATCAAACCGTGACGATCTTTCAGATATTGCAAGCTGAGTTCGGTTCGCTCTTTAGAATAGTTAATCGGCTTTTGTATGATGGTAATTGCTGGTTTTTCGGTGATTTTTTGGGCCGAAAAAGACACAAAAGTCATTAAAAATAGGCTCAGCAAAATTTTAGAAAAATTCATTAATATCAGTTTTCACAAAAATACATTATTTTTGGAATTGGTAATGTCCCGTCATTTTGAAACTAAATAAACAATCTTGCATTACTTGTCCTGCTCCTATATTATGCACAATCATATACCTTTTTCCATCGGCAGATTTTCTGTTCACCACCAATCCAATATGTGTAAGTCCGCCATCTAAATCCCAAGTTACGATATCACCTGGTGCAAAATCCTCGGGTTTTGTAGAAATGGGTTTCACTTTCCCGTATCTCGAAAAAAACACCATCAAATTGGGAACTCTACGGTGATCTATATTAGAATCTGGCGATTTTAATCCCCATTTTTTTGGATATTTTTTGAAATTCTTTACCATATCTTCGTGCACTTCTTTTTGTAGATCGATGCCCAATTTTCGGTAAGCACGAATCACTACATCTGTACAAACACCTTTGTCTGCAGGTACATCACCATTCGGATATTTCAATTTGAAATAGGTAGGATCATAAGTTACTTGATCTTTGGTCAGTTGTAATGCAGCATTAGATAACTTTAAATAAAAATTTTGTGCAAAAATAGTTTGAACAACACACAAAAATAGCAGAAGAAAGGTCCATTTTCTAATCATTGTTTTTTTCTTTAATGAACGAAATTTTTGCTAAAATATTGAAACAAATTCACAAAAACATACACCCAAAATCACACAATTTTTATTAAATTTGTAAAAAATAAGAATATGCTCGTAATTGGAATTGCAGGTGGAACCGGATCCGGAAAAACTACCGTTGTCAACAAAATTCTACAACAACTCAATACAGAAGGTGTAAACGTGCTTTCGCAAGACAACTATTATCATGATAATCAACATCTTACACTTGCAGAAAGAGAAGTTTTGAATTACGATCATCCGAAATCCATAGATTTTGATTTGCTTCTGAAACACGTGAAAGCACTTAAACAACAACAATCTATAGAGCAACCTGTTTATTCTTTTGTTACACATTCTAGAACTGGAGATTTAATTACCATAGAACCACGAAATGTACTTATTGTAGAAGGAATTTTGGTACTTACCAATCCTGAATTACTGAAAGAATTTAATCTGAAAGTATATGTACACGCAGATTCAGACGAGCGATTGATTCGCAGAATCAAGCGTGATACACAAGAGCGAGGTCGTGATTTAGAAGAAGTGTTGCACCGATATCAAACTACACTGAAACCAATGCATCAGGAATTTATAGAACCTTCTAAAAATGAGGCAGACCTTATTGTACCGAATATGAAACACAACAATGTAGCAATTGATTTTTTGACCACCGTAATCAATAATTCGCTTAAAAAACCTCATTAGTACGATTTTTTAATTAATTTTAATGAAAAATAACCACCAATGAAAGAACTAATCAAAGAAATTTCTCCCGAATCCAAATCCATGAAATTCCTTCGGAAATATGTATTGAATAAATACTTTATTACCGTTTTTTTGTTTTTAATTTGGATGATATTTTTTGATAATACCTCATTTTTAGTTATCAATGAACTGAATAACGACATCAATAAATCTGAATCACAATTGGCTTATTACAAAGCAGAATACAAGAAAAATGATGCTTTTTATAAAAAATTGATGAACAACAAAAACGAAAAAGAAAAATTCGCCCGAGAAAATTATTTTATGAAAAAACCCAATGAAGAAATCTTCATTTTGGTTGCAGATAGTACTGGTATTAAAGAAACAAATAAAAAATAGGAACACCGATCTTTGCGTGTTCAAAAAAAAAATAAAAACCAATATGTTCCAAAAAGTAAGTCTCCAAGATTGGGAAAATCTGGTAAAAAAACAATTGAAAGTAGAGGATATTTATTCGATTTTAACCAAAGAAAATTTAGAAGAAATCACTGTAAAACCATATTACGACAATGTTGCAAAGCCGTTAAAAAATCTACCGAAAGTAGAAGAAAGCACACAATTGGTTGCTAAATATTATGATGGAGCCGAAGAAAATGTGTATGCATTTCTTTTAGAAAACAATGTTGAAAATTTGGTGGACAAAAGCATTTATGTTGCCAATAAAGATTTGGCAGAACATATTGCAAGCAACGAAAGCAATAAATATTACTCTTTAATTGATGTTTTTTCTGAAAATTCTGCAAGCATCAATGAGCAACTAGCGAAAGAACTTTTGGCAAAAAATTTTGAAAGAAATATCTGTGTTGATGTCGCATTGTACCAAAATGCAGGTGCAAATTTCATTCAACAAATTGCATTTGCATTGGCAAAAACCAAAGAATTAACGGAAATTTTCGGAGCTGAAATTTTGAAAAAATTGGTTTTCAGAATTGCAGTTGGTAGCAATTTTTTCTTTGAAATGGCTAAAATTCGTGCCTTGAAACTTGCTGTTAATCAATTATCTAAAGAATTTGGTATAGACGAAGTTCCGTATATTTTTGCAGAAACTTCGTTCCGAAACAAAGCCAAAAACGATGAAGAAAATAACCTAATTCGTTCAACTTTGGAACTTGCATCTGCAATGATTGCAGGTAGCGACGCTGTTTTCAGTAACGATTATAAACTGGAAAATCCAACTTCACTTTCCGAAGAAATTTCTTTTAAACAGCAAATTGTTTTGGCGTACGAAAGCATCATTAATGTTTTTGAAGATGCATCAAACGGAAGTTATTATGTGGAAGATCTCACGCAACAATTTGCAGCAAAATCATGGCAAAAATTCCTTGAAATAGAAGAAACAGGTGGTTTTCTAGAAAATTTGAAATCAGGAAAAATCCAAAAAGAAATCTATGACCGTGCTGTTGCTGAACAGAATTGGGTTGCAGAAGGTAAAATAAAATTGATAGGTGTAAATCTTTACCCAAAATTAGTAGCGAAGAAATCTGCATCCGAACTTTATGATATTTCTATAATAAAATCAGTAAGATTGGCTGAAATGTTTGAGTGATTTTTGGCTGGAAGTTAGAAGAATGAAGATGGAAGTTTTATTTTCCATAAAAAATCACGGTTTGTAATTGCGAGAAGCGAAGAACAAACGACAAAGCAAACTAAATTATTAAATTATGAAAAATAAAATATATTTATTACTACTTTTTCTTTTTTCTTGTACTCATTTTTCGCAAGAAATTTCAAAAGAAAATATACAAGGAACTTGGAATGTAGTTGAAACTGTTGGTAAATTTCCCGATAAATCTTTGCAAAAAAGTTTTCAAAATGCAATATTCATTTTTTCTCCAAACAATAATTTTGAACTTAAAACAAATTCTAAAGGCAAGTTATTTTCAGAAATAAATGCAATGACAAAAAATACGAAATGGATAATTTCCGATCAAAACTTAAATGAAATTAGAATAGGAAACAAAAAAGATAAATATTCCATTATGAGTATTCAAGTTTCTTTATCTAAAAAATTGTTTTATCTTAAAGAAACCGGAATTGTTTTAAAAGTTGAAAAAAAATAAATCATATTTTATTTATTAGAAAATAGTCATTCAATTTTGTCATTGCGAGAAGCGAGGAATGAAGCAATCTCATCATTTTTTTGGATTGCTTCACTACACTTTGTTTCGTTCGCAATGACGGACACGTGTTATTGCGAGGAGGAGCAAGGCAACGACGAAACAATTTGTTGAAATATAGATCAAAATATTATATTTTTTTGTCATTAAGTTAAAAACTAAATACTTATATGAAATATTTTCCAATTCATATTATCATCAAAGATTGTTCTTATTTGTTTTTTTATTTTTTAATTATGAAATTTAATTTGACAAATGAAACATTTTCACCTTCAATGATAAGTAATTTTCCCGGAGCAACAAAGATTACTTTTTCTGATATTATACTTGGAAGTTTTCTTTATAGTTTTGCAGCGATGGCTTTTAGTTTGGTTTTTTATTTTCCAATATATTGGATATTAAAAAAAACTTTAAATAATAAAAACTTCAGATTAATTTTCACGGGTTTTGTTTTAACTTCATCAACACCTTTATTATATATTTTTTTTAATGGTTATGATGAGCATTTAAAACATTTATATATTGCAGAAATAATTTCTTGGATCTTAACTTTTGTAATTTCAATATTATTTTATTTTGTAGTGAACAATACTAATCAACAAAAACATTTGTGAATTTTGTTTAACCTTAAAAATGAAACGCCCAAAACTCCAAAATATTACTGAATTGTACGATATTCTTCCCGATGAAGAATTACTAATGGTAGATGTTTTGAGGCAGTTTGTAAAGAAAAATCTACCCGAAAATCATACCGAAAAATTAGCTTACAACGTCCCATTTTTCTACGGAAATAGAAGAATCTGTCTAATTTGGCCATCAACAATTCCTTTTGGTGGAATTAAGAAAGGGGTTTTGTTCGGTTTCTGTTACGGTAATCTTTTGAAAGACGAAGAACACTACCTAAAACACGGCACCAACAAACAGGTTTTCTACAAAATTTATGGTTCTATAGACGAAATAGATTTTATCTCTTTAGAGAAATTATTGAACGAGGCAGTAACTCTAGACCAAAATTTTAATAAAAAAAAATTTGAGAAGAAATAAAATTGGTATCGTTACAAACTCGGTTTTTTATCTTTCCAAGCGTTGATCATTTCCCGTTTTCCAGGTGGTCCCGGAACTTTTTCCACCAAAAAATTCAAGTCTTGTAGAATTCTTTTTACACTGCCTTTTGCTGAATAAGTGGTGAGCAAACCTTCGGTTGACATTTTCTCTGAAACCATTTCAAATAGTGGTTTCTCCCACAAATCAGGTTGTACTTTTGAGGCAAAACAATCATAATAAACCAGATTGATTTTTGGTAAATCTAGATTTTTTAGTTCAAAAAAATCACAATTAATTTTCGTTAAAAAGAAATTTGGAACAATTTCGGTGGAAACTCCCCAATCAATTTCATGTATTTTTTCAAAAATTTCTTTGATGTTTTTTGAATTAAAAAACTGAAAATATGATAATTCTGCAACTTCTTTAACAATTACGGGATATTTATCAATTGAGAAATATTGAACAATATGATTTTTATCAGTTTTTAAATATTCATTAATTGTTGCTAAAAAGTTCAAACCTGTACCAAAACCAAGTTCTAAAATATTAATTTCGCAATTTTTTAATCTTTTTAATCCATTATTCACAAATACATGTTCCGCTTCTTGTACAGCACCATGTATAGAATGATACGTTTCATCTAAATACTTGATATACAATGTTTTACTACCATCTTCAGTTGTGATTATTGTTCTTTTCAATGTTTTTTTTTCAAATTTATGTTAAATTTTTTAATTTTAGAAAATTATTATATATTTGTAGAATACCATTCAAAATTTAAAAAATGATAATTAAAAAATCTGCAAACCCAAAAATTTCAAGTTTTGATCCAAACGATTTTTCATTTGGCAATACTTTCATAGATCACATGATTATTTGTGAATATGCAGACGGAAAATGGGGAGAAGTACAACTTATTCCTTATGGTCCACTTCCTTTTTCACCAGCAATGATGGGAATTAACTACGGACAAGCATGTTTTGAAGGTATGAAAGCTTATAAAGATAAAGATGGTGAAGTATTTCTTTTCAGAGCAGAGAAAAATTTTGAAAGAATTAACAAATCTGCAAATCGTCTTGCAATGCCAGAAATTACCAAAGAAATGTTCATAGATGGATTAAAAGCTTTGGTAGATTTGGATCGTGATTGGATTCCTCAAGGTGATGGAATGTCGTTGTATCTTCGTCCACTAATTTTTGCAACAGAAGAAGCACTGAAAGCCAGAATTTCTGATCGATATATGTTTGCAATAGTTGCGACTCCAGCAAAAAATTATTATACAGCTCCTGTTTCAGTAAAAATTTCTGATTACTATTCTAGAGCAGCAAATGGTGGAGTTGGTTTCGCAAAAGCTGCCGGAAATTATGCAGCATCTTTTTATCCAACCAAAATGGCAATCGAAGAAGGTTTTGAGCAAATTATTTGGACAGATGATAGTACCCACGAATTTTTTGAAGAAAGTGGTACTATGAACGTTTTTGTAAGAATAAATGATACCATATATACACCACCAACATCTGACAAAATTTTAGATGGTGTAACCAGAGATAGTTTCTTGCATTTGGCAAAAAAACGTGGTATAGAAGTGAAAATTGAACCAATTTCTGTAAAATCGGTTTTAGAAGCGCACCAAAACGGAACACTAAAAGAAGTTTGGGGAGTTGGTACAGCTGTAGTTACCAGTGTTTTTCAAGCGTTAGGTTACAAAGATGAAAAATATGAATTACCAGTATTAAGCGATGAGGATAGTTTTGCAATTACCTTGCAAAAAGATTTGGTAAATATTCAAACTAATCAATCCGAAGATCCTTTCGGATGGAGAATTTTGGTGGAAAAAAATATTTTAGAAAGAGCTTAATTTTTTAATAAAAATATGTAGTCGGGACACAATCCCGACTTTTTTTGTTTCAAAATTTGTGCAAAATGCGTACATTCGCAATCGCTTATGAAAAAACTACTTGTAATAGCAATTATCCTTTTGGTTTCTTGTACCAAAAAGCAGCCTGTACATCCTCCTGTTGGTGGAATTTTGAGTCAAAATGATTTAGAAATTTCAAAAAATAGGGCAAAAAATCTGAACCAAACTGAACGTTTGCAAATTCAGGATTGGATGAAAGATCAACCAGAAAAATATTATCCAATGACGATGAACTATTGGGTAAATATTCCAAATCTAGAGAAAAATCCTAGAAAAGCAGATGATGAACTCATTTCATACCAATATGATATATACGATTTTGATCAGGTAAAAATCTATAAAGAAACCAAGGTAAATAAATACGTAAGATTCGGTCATTTCGAAGAATTGAAAGCAGTTGAAGACGTATTACGATACTTAAAACCAGGTGAAGAAGCCACACTTTTGGTTCCTTCGGTTTTGGCTTTCGGTACTTATGGTGATGAGAAGGAAATATCAAACGATATGCCTTTAATTATCAAATTAAAAGTACTTTAAATCAATCTCTTCCATCATTAATGAAAGAATTTTGAAATGATTTTTTAATAATAAAATTTTGAAAATGAGCATAAAAAAATATTTTTTAACTGCATTAGCTGCAATTTCCTTGCTGCAATGTACTCCAATTTATAAAAAAATGAATGTAGACCAATCAACGTACGAAAAATTGCAAGATGGTATTTATGCCAATCTGCAAACTTCTAAAGGAAATCTTTTGGTAAAATTAGAAGACCAAAAATCACCAGTAACAGTGGCAAATTTTGTTGGATTAGCCGAAGGAAAAATCGAGAACAAAGCAAAAGCTAAAGGAACACCTTTCTACGACGGAACAATTTTCCATAGAGTGATCCAAAATTTTATGATTCAAGGTGGTGATCCACAAGGAACAGGAATGGGAGATCCTGGTTATAAATTTGATGACGAGAGAAATGACTTGCAACACACCGGGAAAGGAATTTTGTCTATGGCGAATTCTGGTCCAAATACAAATGGTTCTCAGTTTTTCATCACCGAAGTAGCAACACCTTGGTTAGATGGTAAACATACGATTTTCGGGAAAGTGATAGAAGGAGAAAACGTGATAGATGATATTGCAAAGGTAGAAAAAGGAGCTCAAGACAAACCTAAAACTGATGTAGTACTAGAAAAAGTAAGTGTTTTTACCAAAGGTGATGCTTACAAAAATTACGATGCAGCCAAAATTTTTAATGAAGGTAAATCTAAAATTAAAGATAATAACAAAGCATTTTTAGCCAAAGAAGAAGCTGATCGCAAGAAAAAAGAAGAAGAATTTGCAGCTAATCAACAAAAATTGGTAGATAATTTGAAATCTGGAATGACTGCAACTGCATCTGGTTTGTACTACAAAATCACCAAATCTACCAACGGAAAATCTCCAAAATCTGGAGATGAAGTATCGGTACATTATGCCGGGAAATTGGTAGATGGTTCAGAATTCGATAGTTCTTTCAAAAGAAATCAGCCAATTGATATTCCAATTGGTGTAGGAAAAGTAATCAAAGGTTGGGACGAAGGAATTCTTTTGCTAAAAGAAGGTGAAACCGCAACATTGCTAATTCCGCCAAGTTTAGGTTATGGAGCAAATGGAGCAGGAGGTGTAATTCCGCCAAATGCATGGTTGGTTTTTGATGTAGAATTGGTAAAAGTGAAATAGTTAATGCTATTTGAACTTTGTCAAAGTTTTAAAAATATAAAAGCGAACAAATGTTCGCTTTTTTTAGTTCAAAAAATCAATTACATAGTTATGATAAACTAAAATCCCAACTATGATTGCAGCAAATGATAAAAGCAAAACTGCACCTGCAGAAATATCTTTGATAAAACCAATTCTGTGATCGAAATTGGGCTGTATAAAATCACAAATTTTTTCGATTGCCGTATTGAAAATTTCGGCAGCTAAAACCATAAAACACGACAAAATAATAAGCGAGGTTTCCACCAGATTGAGCGCAAAAAACCAAATCAAAAAAATATTGATACAAAGTGCAACCACTTCTATCTGGAAGTTTCGTTCGGACTTTAGCATTTTGTAGATTCCCAAAAAAGCTTTACCAAAGGATTGTAAAAGGGTAGGTTTTTGCATTTTTTATTTTTTAACAAGAATTTTCAAGAATTTTTAATCGAAATAAACTACCAGTTTTGGTCAATCATATAGATGAGTTGTGCCATTGTAATAGCTCCCAAAAGCATTTCGCGACGATTTACCTTCTCAAAAGTATCTTCCGGAGTGTGATGAATATCAAAATATCGTTGAGAATCGGGTACCAATTCAGACAAAGGAACTCCTAGTTTTTCCAACGGATCAATATCAGTTCCTGCATATCTTCCTTCAAAATTATAAATTCCGTAAGGTAAAAATAGATTTCTCCAAGATTGTACTTGTGCTCGTTTTTCATCATTCATTACCAAAGAAATTCCTCTTGGTGTGAAACCACCTCCGTCACTTTCCATCGCAAAAAGGTGTTTTTCACCAGAAATTTTTACATTTTCCGCATAGGTTTTTCCGCCTCTTACTCCGTTTTCTTCGTTGGCAAAACATACTACTCGAATCGTATGATTATTGGCAATTCCTAATTTTTTGAAAATTCGCAGAATTTCTATGCTCTGTACAATTCCGGTTCCGTCATCAGAAGCACCTTCACCAACATCCCAAGAATCTAAATGACCACCAACTACAATCACAGATTGGTCTTTTTTCCCCGTAATTTCACCAATTACAGAATGTGATAATTTTTCGCCTTGCATACCACAATCAGAATTTAATTTTGCGGTAACTTTCTGTGATTTCAGTATTTCTTCTAGTGCATCTGCACTTTGTGCACCAATTGCAACAGCAGGAATTTTGGCAACATTTTCTTCGTATCGCATAGAACCAGTGTGCGGAACATCATCAAAACTAGAAGAAAGAGAACGAATAATCACCGCTTTTCCACCTTTTTTGGCAACCAAACTTGCAGAAGAGTAGCGGTATTTACCTGCTTCTCCGTATGCTTGACCAGTTGTAATAAAGGTTTGATTGAATGGATAATTGAAAAAAACAATTTTATCTTTGACCTTTTCGGCAGGTAATTTGTCTAATTCTTCAAAATTTTTGACAAACAAAATTTCACCTTTCAAATTTTTACCACCAGTTCCTTCAGAATTTCCTAAAGATAACATTCGTAGCGATTTCCAACCACCATTTTCTGCTTTTATTCGTAGGGTTTCTTTTCCACGTTTCCAGACGGGAATCATTACATCTTGGTAATAGACTTTGTCTGCTCCTGCTTCTTTTAGTTTTTCTAAAGACCAAGCTGTGGCTTTTTCATAGTTTTCTGAACCAGAAAGACGATTACCTATATTTTTGCACAATTCTCTGAGATTTTTATAGGCAGTCTCATGCAAAAAAACTTCATCTGAAATTTTTTTGAACATGATAGAATCATTATTAAGATTTTGTGCAAACAAAATTCCGCCCAAAAAAAGCGGAAATAAGTGGATTATTTTTTTCATATTTCTAGTACCTCTACAAATTGGAGCACTAAAATTAGGAAAAAATTTAGAATAATTGGTTTCTACCAGTATTTATCTATCAAATAAACGATTTGCGCCATGGTAACTGCACCTAAAAGTAATTCTCTACGGTTTACTTTTTCGAAAGTATCTTCTGCAGTGTGGTGAATATCAAAATAGCGCTGCATATCTGGAACTATCTCTGCTAAAGGTACATCTAGCGTTTTCAAGGGAGCTATATCTACACCAGAATAGGTTTCATCAAAATTATAAACACCATAAGGTAGAAAATATTTTTTCCAATCAAAAATTTGTCTTCTTTTTTGTGGCATCATATCGAGTGAAATTCCGCGTGGTGAAAATCCTCCTGCATCGCTTTCTATTGCAAAAATATGGCGTTCATGTTTTTTCTTTACGTAATCTGCATATGTTTTTCCGCCCATTACTCCGTTTTCCTCATTCGCAAAACAAATAAATCTGATGGTGTGTCTATTGGCAACTTCTAATTTTTTGTAGGTTTTTAACACTTCAAAAAGTTGTACAACACCGGCTCCATCGTCATGTGCACCTTCTCCTAAATCCCAAGAATCGAGATGAGCTGCTACTACAATTACACTTTTATCTGTGTTTCCGGTAAGTTCTGCAATCACTGAATTGGTTGTCATTTCGCCATTCATTCCACAATTAGAATTGAGTTTGGCTGTCATTTTTTGTTTTACTAAAATTTTAGCCAATTCATCTGCACTTTTTGCACCAATTGCAACTGCCGGAATTTTGAATTTATCATCTGGATCATAAGTTGTGCTACCGGTATGTGGAACATCATCAAACGCAGAAGTAAGTGATCTGATGATTACAGCTTTTGCACCACGTTTTCCTGCCAAAGTAGCAGTAGAATATCGGTATTTACCTGCTTCTCCGTATGCATCAACTGGAGAAATCATTCGCTGATCAAAAGGATAATTGAAAAAAACTATTTTGTCTTTTACATCTTCTGATGGAATTTGCTTGAAATCTTCTATAGATTTTACGTACAAAATTTCGCCAATCAAATCTTTTCCTCCAGTTCCATTGGTATTTCCTAATGACAACAATCTCAATTCTTGCCATTTTCCGGTACTGGTTTTTACGCTTAGAGTTTCTAAACCACGTTCCCAAATTGGGACTTTCACTTCTTGTAACCAAACTTTGTCGGCTCCTGCTTTTTGAAATTTTTTCTGTGCCCAAACTACCGCTTTTTCGTAGTTTTCGCTACCACTGAAACGTTGACCAATGTCTTTGGTAAGTTCTCTCAAATCTTCGTAAGCAGTACCATTTAACAAAATTTCATCAGAAATTTTTCTGAAAAATATGGTTTCATCTACTTTTGCAGGTTTTGGTGGTTTTGGTAGTTTTACAGGCCTTTTTTGAGAAAATAATGATCCAAAGGCTAAAATGGTAAAAATAATGGCGGTTTTTTTCATAAAAAAAATAAAAAAATTGCTTTATAAATAAGGTTATTCCCACAAATTTATAAAAATATTTTGCAAGTCGAGATTCTAATGTCTTTTTTTAATTTTAATAAAAAAAAACTACTTCATATCGTACATTACCAATGCAGTAACCAATTTTGGTTCTATGTAAGTACATTTTGGTGGCATAATAAGTTTCTGATCAGATATTTTCAACATATCATTAAAACTTACGGGATAAATCGCAAAAGCTACAGCATAATCACCACTGTCAACTTTTTGTTTTAAATTTATCACACCTTCTATGGTTGAATCACCTTTCAGATAGGCTATTTTGTCTGAACTATCGGTTTTTTGTATTCCGAGAATTTCTTTAAAAATATATTTATCTAATAGATGATGGTCTAAATGATCTAATGACATTTCTGGTGAACGCAAATTGTGTTTTACATGTAGAGAATAGAATTTACCATCTAAATACATTGACATATGGAATTTTTGCGATGGGAAATATGGCAATTCACCTTTGTCATGAATGAGAAAAAATTTCTCTAATTTTTTGAGAAATTGATCTGGAGTTAAACCACCTAAATCCTCTAAAACTCTATTGTAATCGTGAATTTTGATGGATTGATTAGAAACTATGAAACTGTAGATAAAATTGTAAGGTTCTAATCCGTTGTGTTTTTTATTCTTTTCTTTTTGGTTTTTAGCATTCAGCGCAGTAGAGCCAATTCTGTGATGTCCGTCTGCAATATAAAAAGCATCTACCTGATCCAGAACTTCTTTTAGTTGTTGCATTTTCAGGCGATTATCTATCCTCCAAATTTTATGTTTGATGTTTTTGCTGTCTTGATAATTGAGAATTGGAATATTTTTTTCTTCGTGATTCATAAGCAATTCTACTTTAGAATTTGCTGCATAAGTCAGTAGAACAGGTTCTGCTTGTATGTTTACTCGCTCTAAATAGTGTGCTAATTTTTCTTTTTTTTGAGGAATGGTACTCTCGTGTCGTTTGATTTTCCCGTTCCAGAAATCTTCTACAGAAACCAAGCCCAAAAGTCCCCGAAAAACGATTTTGTTGGGCATAATTTGCTCATAAAGATAGTAAGAAAACGTATCTTGTATCAACTTGTTTTCTTCTACCAATTCTTCGTAATTGCTTCTGATTTTTCGCAAATTACGTTCTATATCTTTGGATTTGCTTACTACATAAGGTTTAATCATTTGGATATACGAAGAGTTTTCTTGTGCTTTTTTGTTAATTTCTTCTTGGGTGAAATTATCAATAGGATGCGTAGGGAAACTATCTACATAATCAGAATGCGGTCTAATTCCACGAAAAGGTTTGAAAATAGGCATATTTTACAATTTCTTTTTAATGTCAATTATTTGATCTGCAAGTTCTTTACCAATTTTTTCCTGTGCTTCTATAGTGTTTCCACCAACGTGTGGTGAAAGCGAAAGTGCAGGATTCATCAAAATTGGTAATTCTGGTTTTGGCTCATTCTCGAAGACGTCTAAAGCAGCACCTGCTACTTTTCCGGAGTCTATGAAATCGAGTAGGGTTACCTCATTTATCACACCACCTCTTGCTGTATTTACAATAAATACTCCATCTTTCATTATTTCAAATTCTTTGGTATCTATGATGTATTCTTTGGTTTTTGGAGTATTGATGCTTATGAAATCACAATTTTTCAAAAATTCTTTCATATTATTGGTAGAAGTGATTTCGAATTGTACTTTTTGTCCATCAAAAAAATTCAATTCTACCGTTTTTGTTTGTGGATTTCGGGTGCAAACTTGCACTTTCATACCAAGAGAAATTCCTAATTTGATGACTTCTTGCCCGATTTTACCGAAACCAATCACTCCCAAAGTTTTCCCCGATAATTCTACAGCATTGGCAAATGATTTTTTGAGTGCATTGAATTGGGTTTCACCTTCAAGTGGCATCAATCTATTGGATTCGTGCAGAAATCTTGCTAAAGACAGAAAATGTGCAAAAACCAATTCTGCCACCGATTTTGTAGATGCATTTGGTGTATTAATTACAAATAATCCTTTTTCTATGGCGTATTCTACATCTATATTATCCATTCCAATTCCTCCACGACCAATAATTTTGAGGCTTTTGCACGCGTCTATCAAATCTTTTCGGATTTGCGTGGCACTTCTCACAAGCAAAACATCTACTTGATTTTCATTAATAAAAGAAATCAAATGTTCTTGTGAAACTCGATTATCTAGAAGTTCGATTCCGGCTTCTTGCAAAGTTTTTGCGCCCAAATCTGAAATTCCGTCGTTTGCTAAAACTTTCATTACTTATTGTAGATTTTTCATCACATCAACTAAAACTTGTACGCTTTCTATAGGTAATGCGTTGTACAAACTTGCTCTGTAACCACCTAAACTTCTGTGTCCGTTCAATCCGCTGATTCCGGCTGCTTTCCACGCATTATCAAAAACTTCTTTTTTGGATTCATCTAATAATTTGAAGGAAACATTCATAAGTGATCGGTCTTCTTTTACACAAAAAGTGTCAAAAAGTGGATTTCTATCTATCTCATCATACAGCAATTGTGCTTTTGCAATATTTCGAGCTTCTGCAGCAGCAATTCCTCCGTTTTTTTCTAAATGTTGCAGCGTAAGTAACGATGCATACACCGGAAAAACAGGGGGAGTATTGTACATAGATTCTTTAGAAATATGTTGAGAATAATCCAGATAAGATGGTATATTGCGACCTGTTTTACCTAAAATTTCTTTTTTTACTACCACCAAAGTTACACCTGCAGGTCCCATATTTTTTTGCGCTCCTGCGTAAATCAAATCAAATTTAGAAAAATCAATCTCTCGACTGAAAATATCTGAACTCATATCGCAAACCAATAACGTATCAACTTCTGGAAAAGTTGTCATTTGAGTACCATAAATGGTATTGTTAGAAGTACAATGGAAATAATTGTTGTCTGAACTTACGGTATAATTTTTTGGAATAAACGAGTAGTTGTCTTCTTTTGAGGAAGCAACCACGTCTACATTTCCTACTATTTTTGCTTCTTTTATAGCACTTGCAGCCCAAGTTCCGGTGTCTAAATAGGCGGCTTTTCCGTTTTCTGATTTCATCAGATTAAAAGGCACCATTAGAAATTGCAGACTTGCACCACCACCTAAATACAACACTTCGTACTCGTCACCAAGATTCATCAATCTTTTTACGATGGCTCTTGCTTCGTCCATCACTGCTACGAAATCTTTGCTACGGTGCGAAATTTCTAACAATGAGAGTCCGATTCCGTTGAAGTCTAATATGGCTTCTGCAGATTTTTCGAAAACTTCTTGAGGTAGAATGCAAGGACCCGCACTGAAATTATGTTTTTTCATATTTTTCTAAAAATTTTTAGTCATTTTTTACTAAAAAAATCCCCTCATAATTTTTGAGCGGATTTTACCTATTAATCTTGGTGCAAAAATGCTTTTTTTGCAAGCAGACTTTCTTCAGATTCTACGTTATCATCATCAGGAATACAACAATCTACAGGACAAACAGCCGCACATTGTGGTTCCTCATGAAAACCTTTACATTCCGTACATTTATCTGGTACTATATAATATACATCATCACTTACTGGTTTTTGTGGAGCATCTGCAGCAGTGGTAAGTCCAGATTTTAGCGTTACCGTTCCTTTGAGTGTAGTTCCGTCTGAAGCACGCCAATCTACAGCTCCTTCGTAGATTGCGTTGTTCGGACATTCTGGTTCACAAGCGCCACAATTAATACATTCATCTGTTATTATGATAGCCATTACTACTTATTTTTTAAATTTGCACAAAATTAGCAAATTTTTAGCAATTATGAAAAACGAAAATAGAATTTTGGGACTTTCTACTTTAGGTAATTTCTTGAATGATTTTTTGAACAAAGATGTCGATAATTTTAACGAATCTGAAAAGGAATTCGAAGAAATATTACGAAAATCTGAAATAGAAAATCCTTGGTTTACCAATAAAAATCTTCGATTTTGTTTAAAAAACTGGGCAAAAATTTTGAAAACAGATTTAATCGAAAATTGGCTGAAAAATTATCAATTTGGTAATTCACCTAAAAATGTAGGACTTATTTTGGCAGGAAACATCCCAATCGTTGGTTTTCATGATGTTATTTGTGTACTATTGAGCAATCATATCCCAATCATCAAACTATCTTCAAAAGATCGATTGCTTATTCCTTTTTTATTGAAAAAATGGAACGAATTTTCTGGCGGAAATCTATCTTACCAATTAGTTGAAAAAATTGAAAATATTCATGCAGTAATTGCGACAGGTAGTAACAATACAGCAAGTTATTTAGAATATTATTTCAAGGATTATTACAGCATTATAAGAAAAAACAGAACATCGGTTACTGTTTTGCGAGGCGATGAAACCAACGAAGAACTGCAACAATTAGCAGTAGATATTTTCACCTATTTCGGATTGGGTTGTAGAAATGTGACCAAAATTTATATACCCGAAGATTTCAAACTAGATCGACTTTTCGAGAATTTTTTGGCTTTTCAAGACGTAGTCAATCATCACAAATATGCCAATAATTACGATTACAACAAGGCGATATATTTGCTGAATTTAGATCTTTTTTGGGACAATAATTTTGTAATGATGAAAGATGATGATCGATTGTTCCCGCCAATTTCAGTACTGTATTTCAGTAGGTACCAAGATTTATCTCAAGTAAAATCTATATTGAGAAATGAAGAAAAAAATATTCAATGTGTAGTTGCAAAACCTGAATTAGGAATAGAAAATTCTATCTATTTCGGAGAAGCACAACAACCAAGTCTGGATACGTATGCAGACAATGTAGATACGATGAAATTTTTGTCGGTGATTTAGGATTTACCAACGATTTTTTATAGGATGAATTTTCGTTACAAAAATCATCACATTTTTACCAAATTTACTTTCGATTCGTTCCTGAATATTTTTGAGTTCAATTTCTAAAAAATCATCTCTTTTTTCGTTGTTATCGAAAATGAGGAACAAGTTGGTGTTTTTACCTTCGGTAAGCATTTCGGTTTCTATATCAGAAAGTATGTATTTTTCTACCTCCATCAGATTTTCAACCAAATCTATCAATTCCGTATTTACATATTGGTTCCAGTGTTCTAATTGATTGGGAACGGTGTGAAAAGTGATGCTGAGAATGCTCATTCCTATTTTTTTAAATTATTGCACAAAAATAGGCAAAAAGTTTTGCAATATTTCAAATTTTGAATCTATTCTACATTTGTAACAATTCAGATTTTTTCATTAAAAAATTTTAGAAAAAAAATGCTATTTTGTGGAAAACAAAATATGATTTTCCATCGCTTTTTTCGGCATAATTTCGTATATTCGCTCGTTTAATAAAATTGAAAATTTCTGAAATCAATAGTGATATTTAAACTATTGATTATCATTTAGTTAAAAAATTAAGTATGCATAAAGAAGGAGAAAGGTTAATACCAATCAACATCGTAGATGAAATGAAATCCTCTTACATCGATTATTCGATGTCGGTAATTGTCTCGAGAGCATTACCTGATGTAAGAGATGGGCTAAAACCAGTTCATAGAAGAGTTTTCTATGGTATGTATGGTTTGGGCGTTTTTTCTAACAGAAAATATTTAAAATCTGCAAGAATCGTAGGAGACGTTCTTGGTAAATACCATCCTCATGGTGACACTTCTGTGTATGATGCGATGGTGAGAATGGCGCAACCGTGGAGTTTACGCTATCCGCAAGTTGACGGACAAGGTAACTTCGGTTCTATGGACGGAGATCCACCTGCAGCAATGCGTTACACCGAGGCAAGACTTAAGAAAATTTCCGACGAAATTTTGGCAGATCTTGATAAAGATACCGTAGATTTTCAAAATAACTTTGATGATTCTATGACCGAACCTACGGTTTTACCAACCAAAATTCCTAATTTATTAGTAAACGGAACCTCGGGAATTGCAGTTGGTATGGCAACGAATATGGCGCCACACAATCTTACCGAAGCTATAGATGCAATTGTTGCTTATGTAGATAATACAGAAATTTCGATAGATGAATTGATGAAGCACATCATTGCGCCAGATTTTCCAACCGGTGGAATTATTTATGGTTATGATGGGGTTCGTGATGCTTTCCATACAGGTAGAGGTAGAATTGTACTACGTGCAAAGGTGAATTTCGAAGAAATTGGTAACAGAAACGCCATTATTGTAACCGAAGTTCCTTATCAAGTGAACAAGGCAGAAATGATTGCCCGAACTGCAGAATTGGTAAAAGAAGAAAAAATACCAGGAATTTATGAAATCAGAGATGAGTCTGATAGAAAAGGTTTGCGTGTAGTTTACGAACTAAAAAACGATGCCATTCCGAATGTTGTACTCAATCTCCTTTATAAATATACCGCGCTACAAACTTCTTTCAGTGTAAATAATATTGCGCTCGTAAAAGGAAGACCAATACAATTGAATTTGAAAGATCTAATAAAATATTTCGTAGAACATAGACACGAAGTAGTAGTAAGACGTACCGAATTCGAACTGAAAAAAGCCAAAGAAAGAGCCCATATTTTAGAAGGCTTTATGAAAGTGATTGGTACACAAGACGACCTAGATAGAGCAATCTACATCATTCGTCATAGTGCAAATCCTGCAGAAGCCAAAGATGGATTGATGAAGGAATTTGACCTTTCAGAAATACAAGCACAAGCAATTCTAGACCTTAGATTAGCGAGATTAACCGGTATGGAACTCGACAAAATTCGTGAGGAATATGATGCTATTATGAGAGAAATCAAAGATTTAGAAGAAATCTTAGGCAACGAATCCAGACGATTTGAAATCATTAAAGCTGAATTGCTTGAAATTAAAGAAAAATATGGCGACGAAAGAAGAACCGAAATAGATTATGCAGGTGGTGATATGTCAATTGAAGATTTTATCCCAAATGAAAAAGTAGTTCTTACCATTTCTCACGCTGGTTATATCAAAAGAACCTCACTTTCTGAGTACAAAGTACAAAGTAGAGGTGGAGTTGGAAATCGTGCTGCTACTACCAGAGACGAAGATTTCTTGGAATACATAGTTGCAGCTACCAATCACCAATATATGATGTTTTTCACCGAAAAAGGAAAATGTTATTGGTTGCGTGTCTTCGAAATTCCTGAAGGTTCCAAAACTGCAAAAGGAAGAGCAGTACAAAATCTCATCAATATAGAACCAGACGATAAAATTAAGGCATACATTCGTACCAATGATTTAAAGGATCAAGAGTACATCAACCAAACGTATGTGGTGATGATTACCAAAAATGGTACCATCAAGAAAACTTTATTAGAAGCTTATTCTAGACCAAGAACAAATGGTATCAATGCTATAGAAATCAGAGATGATGACCAGTTATTAGGAGCAAGACTTACCAGCGGAAATTCTGAAATTATGATTGCTACCAAAAATGGTAAATGTATCAGATTCCCAGAAGAAAAAGCAAGAGCAGTTGGTAGAGGTTCTATTGGAGTTAGAGGAATCACACTAGAAGATGGCGACGAAGTGATTGGTATGATTGTGGTAAACGATGTAGAAAACGAAACCGTTCTCGTAGTATCAGAAAGAGGTTATGGTAAAAGAACAGCAGTAGAAGATTATAGAATTACCAATCGTGGTGGAAAAGGTGTTATCACGCTTAATATTACCGAAAAAACAGGAAATTTAATTGCTATTCAGAATGTTACAGATGAAGATGGATTGATGATTATCAACAAATCAGGAGTTGCCATCAGAATGGGAATGGATGAAATGCGAGTAATGGGAAGAAATACACAAGGTGTAAGAGTAATTAATTTAAAAAATTCTGATGAAATTGCTGCAATTGCCAAAGTAGAAATGGATAAAGATGTTGAAGAAGCAGAATTGGTAGATGAAACCGATGGAGAAACTACTACTGCACCAAGACCAGGTGAAGTTGATAGCGATAATATCGAATTCAAAAAAACACCACAAACTGGTGATAATTCCGTCAGTAATATGGGAGACGAAGAATACCTTAAAAAAGTAGAAGAGGAGGAGAGACAACAAGAAAATGACACCGATTCTATAGAAGAGACTGATGATTCTGACTCTGAAGATTAATCAATTAACCCTATTTTAATTTTTTTTGAAATGAAAAAAATAATAATTAGCATTGCATTGGTTTCAACTACCATTGCTTTTGCACAAAAAAAAGAAATTTTAGCCGCATATAAATCCATAGAAGCAAATGATTTTACTGGTGCTAATTCTCAAATTTCTGCAGCAGATGCTGTTTTGGGAGACAAAACCTATCTTTTGGAACCTGCATTATTAGAACAATATTATTATGCAAAAGGAGTTGGATTGCTAAAATCTGGTAAATATTCAGAAGGTGCAGCATATCTTGCAAAAATTAATGATTTAGGAAAATCAAAAATTTATACAGGGAAAGATGCTGAGAAAAACAGAGTGTATTTCTTAGGTAAAGAAGCTGCTGAAAAAAGTGGAATTCAAAATTTGAAAGAAGAAACGTACGAAGTAACCACTGCTGGAAAAATGGGGGCCATCATTAATCCGATTTTACAATCCGTAAACAAAGAAGCGGTAGATGCTTACAATGGTAAAAACTTTGTAATTGCAGGTGATAAATTTAAATTGGTATACAATTTATTGAAAGCAGCAGGTTCTACCAATGGTCAATTACTGTACAATTCTGCAGTTAGTTATGCATTGGGAAAAGACAACGATAAATCCATTCAAAATTTTGATGAGTTGTTGAAGTCTGGTTATACCGGTGTAGAGACTAAATACACCGCAAAAAATAAAAAATCCGGACAAGTAGAAGATTTAGACAAAGCAAGTTGGGACTTATTGAAAAAAACAGGAACAAGTTCTGATTATACCGATTTTAAAACAGAAACTTCAAAAAATGTAGAACAAGATATCTACGAAACTTATGTAGGAATACTATTTGATGCCGGTAAATACGATCAGGTAATTTCTATAGCAGATGCTGGTCTCAAAAAATTTCCTACCAGCAAAAAAATGACCGAATTGCAAGGTTCTGCCTATTACAAATCTGGTAAAACCAATGACTTTACGAATAATCTGAAAGCGCAGTTAGCTAAAAATCCAAATGATAAAACCAACTGGTACAATCTGGGAGTGATTCTTAGTAAAGATCCTGCAAATCAAGCTGATGCAGAAAACGCGTTCAAAAAAGCAGTAGAATTAGATCCAAAATTTGCCAATGCATGGCAAAATTTGACTTTCTTAGCAATGGGAGACGATGAAAAAGCAATAAATGAATACAATTCTCTGAAAAAAGCAGGTAAACCAGATGCAGCCAACAAAGTATTAGATGCTCGTAGAGCAAGATTTGCAAAAGCATTGCCTTATGCAGAAAAATGGTACGAAGCTGATACTAACAATATAGATGCAGTTAGTCTATTGAAAAGTTTCTACTCATCTGCAAAAAATGAAACCAAAGCAGCTGAATTCCGTGCGAAAGAAGCCGCTATGAAAGGTAAATAATTACATTAATATCATTAAAAAAAACGCTTCAAAAATTTTGAAGCGTTTTTTTATGCTAATTTTACCAATAATTTCTCGCAGACTATTTTACTTAAAATTTCGATATTTTCACCAATTTTCACTTGCATAGACCCATCGAATTTTTCAATTTTCAGAATTGTAATGATACTTCCCAAAATCAAATTTCGTTCATTTAAAAATTGTAGAAAATCTTCGGTAGAAATGGTAACTGCTGATAAAATGACCGATTCTTGTACATTACATTGACTCAATTTTTTCAAATTTTGAGCAATAATATTGCCATCTTTGTCGGGAATTGGTTCACCATGAGGATCAAATTTAGGGTATTGCAACAACTCATCCATTTTATCAAAAAAATCGATGGATTGCACGTGTTCTAGTTGTTCTGCAATTTCATGAACTTGTTCCCAACCAAAATTCATTTTTTCCACTAGAAACATCTCTGTCAATCGGTGTTTTCTGACTACAAGTGCCGCTTCTTTCATTCCCAATTCGGTAATTTTTAGCGGTTTGTAAATTTCGTAATGCACCCAATTTTTTTCAGCAAATTTCTTCATCATATTATTTACACTGGGCATTTTCACGTTTAGAAACTTGCTAAGCGCATTCATAGTAACTTCGTTATTTGCATTTTCAATATGAAAGATTGCTTTCAAGTAATTTTCTTCGGTTAGGGAAATCATAGTACAAAGTTAGACAAATATTTATTTTTATCTAACAAATGATTACATTAAAATTTAAGAAAATGGGAGATCTTACTATGTTTTTTTAAATAAAAAAGAAAAATCATTATTGAAAAATCACAATTTTTCCTTCAAATATTGTATTGCTTTTGCAATGGTTTCCTCTTTTTTTGCAAAGCAAAAACGTATTTTACCAACATTTCTATGGTCGTGATAAAAAGCACTGACTGGAATACTTGCTACTTTTTTTTCGGTGGTTAACCAAATAGAAAATTCACGATCGGGCAAATCTGAAATTTTCTCGTAACTCACCGTTTGGAAATAGCTTCCAGTCGATTTTTCGTGTACGGTAAAAGGTAAATCCTGAATTTGATCCAGGAAAAAGTCCCGTTTTTGTTGCATCATTTCAGAATTTTTCTTCACATCAAAAATTTCCAAATATTTTGCCAAAGCAAATTGTGCAGGTGCATTTACACTGAAAATGAGGTACTGGTGAATTCTTCTGAACGCCGTAGTAAAATATTCAGAAGCTAGAATATAGCCAATTTTCCAACCGGTAATGTGAAACATTTTGCCAAAAGAGAAAATGCAAAAACTTCGTTGTTTGAGTTCAGGATGATGAAATGCACTGTAAAAAGTAACATCATCGTAACACAACAAATCATAAACTTCATCTGAAATCACCACAATTTCAGTGTCTTTTATGCATTGCCACAATTGTTCAAAATCTTGCGCTTTCCAAATTTTTCCACTAGGATTGTGAGGAGAATTAATGATGATTGCTCGAGTTTTTGAGGTAATTTTCTGCTTCAAATCTTGCCAATTCACCGAGAAATCATCTTTCATACTCACAAAAACTGGAGTACCACCATTTACTTCAATTGCAGGAACATAGCTGTCATAACTTGGTTCTAATACCAAAACTTCATCACCAAAATGGAGTAGCGTTGCTAATGCGGTGTAAATTGCATAAGTTGCACCTGCAGTGATGGTAATTTCTTGATTTTCAAGTAAAAGTGGTAATTTCCTTTGGGAATTAAAAATTTTCAAATTCTCAATTAATACTGGATTTCCAGCTAATGGTGCATATTGATTATAATTTTTGTCGGTTGCTTCTGCAAGAAATAGTTTCAATTTGGGGTCTATCTCATAATCTGGGAAACCTTGAGCCAAATTGATGGCATTGTTTTGCATTGCAAGTGCGGTCATTTCAGAGAAAATACTAATATCCGAACCATCATGTTTGCGAGGTAATTTGAGCATAGAGTGAATTTTATATTAAAATTAATTTGAATTAAACATAATTGACAGTCAAAATAAAAGTAATGCTGCAAAGTAAAAAAAATATTTGATGATTTGATTGAATATTTTTGCTGAATAAATATTAAATTATGGTTTTAAAATAAAGTGAAAAATTCTAGCAAACAAAGATTAGAAAATTTTATATTTCACCGAATATAAGTAGGTAGTATTTGTTAAATATTTTTTTGAATTGAAAGTTTATTAATTTTCTCAAAAAATATATAATTTAACATAATATAAATTATAGGACTTTTATGAATTGCTAAGAAT
>CALFIE010000074.1 GCA_937876095.1 uncultured Flavobacteriales bacterium
AAAACAGCGCAAACGCTCTTGAAATTGTAGAAGAAAACAACTACTATCCTTTTGGTTTAAAACACCAAGGTTACAATGAATTAACAGGAAATCCAAGTTACAAATACAAGTACAACGGAAAGGAACTACAGGAGACCGGGATGTACGACTACGGTTGGAGAAATTACGCTCCCGATCTCGGAAGATGGATAACTGTCGACCCGCTAGCGGAGATGTACCCAAGTTGGTCTCCATACGTTTACACGCTGAATAATCCTATAAAATTCATTGATCCTGATGGACGTTGGGTTCCTGGTGCAGGACTATGGAATAATCTTACAAAGTC
The DNA here is from genome assembly GCA_937876095.1 of uncultured Flavobacteriales bacterium. Taxonomy (GTDB): domain Bacteria; phylum Bacteroidota; class Bacteroidia; order Flavobacteriales; family Weeksellaceae; genus CALFIE01. The sequence goes on from CALFIE010000074.1 coordinate 326, forward strand.
CGATGCTAGAATTCACGCCGAACAATGGGCTGAAAAAATAAGCGACCCACACACTGGCTTTTACAATGTATCGGTTAATAAAGGCAGTAAGGGAACTTGGAGTGTATCTTCTCATACTCTTGATGCTAGTTACAAAGACACTTTTAATTCAAAAGGATACCAGAATAGTCTCGTTATACCTTATTCTGAAGGAGGTGGATTAGGTACAGCTCCTTCATCTGGTGATCCTTGGGGACCTACTGTGAGCAATATGCCTGATTCTTACGGTAAAACAGACTTACAGATGATGGTTTCCGAGAATCCTTTGGTACAAAGTGCTGTAATTGGAGCTGTTACAGGAGGTGTAGGTAATTTGATGAGAAGCGCAGGTGCAGCAGATGCTGTAAGTGCAGAAGGAGCGGTTTGGGCACAGAAAACATTTAGTAATACATTTGGTAATACAGGAGCGTTTGCTGGACAAACTGTAGATGATGTTGCGGCAGCATTAAGGGGAGGAAGTATGTCGGCAGCAGATGTACCAATAAATGTAGTTGTAAGAGATGGGCAAACATTTATTTTAAATACTCGGTCATCTGCAGCTTTAATGCGAGCAGGCATTCCTAGAAGCGCTTGGAATGTTGTTAATCAAACAGGCGTTTCTTCATTTGAAGGTATGCTGAATGGTCAATTATTAAGAAACGGTTTGATTAATGGTACAAATACCATAAGACAATCAGGAACTCAATTAATTCTTTCTCATTAATGATTTCAATAGATTTTATAAAATTAAGCAAGGTCGTGTCTCATGCCTTAAGGCATGAACCACGGTCTTATAATCTTAATTTGGACAAACAAGGCTGGGTATTGCTTTCTGATTTGGTTCTTGCTTTAAATTTAAAGGGAGTACGAGTTGATGAAAATAGCATTGTTAAAATGGTTGAATTTTCCGAAAAAAAAAGGCATCAAATTTTAAATGGTAAAATAAGAGCTTATTATGGACACTCTTTAGAAAATAAAATTTTGAAAAAATCAATTGAGCCACCTGAATTTTTATATCACGGGACAATTCGAAATAACTTAAATAGTATTACCGAGAAAGGATTGCTTCCAATGGGAAGGCAGTACGTTCATCTTTCTATTGATAAAAACACAGCAACAACAGTAGGTAGCAGAAGAAAAGGAGAATTAGTTGTTCTAACGGTAAAAGCTAAGGAGGCTTTTCTAGGGAAAATACAATTTTATAAAGAAGAAAATGGTATTTGGTTATCCGACTCAATACCCTCAAAATACATATCGGAATAATGGAATTAGTAGAAATAAAAGATCTTTTTGAAATGGATTGTGGTTCACCATCCCCCACGATATTGTCAAACGACAATGAGTTATTTATTGCTTTCTATGCCGATGTTGAAAGTTCATCTATTATCCCAAAAGAACGTAATACAATTTATGACACAGGGATTTTTGCTTTAAAGTTTGATAATTTTTTGAAATATACTTTTGGATTACCTGGGGTAGAAACAATACAAGGGCATCCATATAATAAACTTGGTATGAAATCGTATTCATTTTATGAACTCAGGAACTCTGATTTTATTAAATCACTACAGGATATTGAAAAAAATCATCCCGCTTATAATCCCGAAAAATGGAAAGTCTATAAGCATTATATATTGACATTTCACGACAATATGTTTGAATGTATTGCTCGAGGTTTTGAGATTAGAAAAGAAAATATATCACTTTATAATCAAACTACAGAAATGCTTAATGAGTTATCAGTGAAGCATTTTTAATTTTACATAATGCTTTGCAGTTTAGTTTGCTTAATAAAAGCATCAAGGAGGGCGAAGACGTGTTGTCTGTCGTTCTCTTTTAGTTTTTGGATGTCAAGGATTTTGGAGACAATATTTTTTTCCAATAGAATATCGGTAGAACCTACGAGATAATCCAAAGACACTTCCAATGCTTCGGCTAACTGCGTAGCCATCTCAATAGACGGTTTTACTTCGTCCCTTTCATATCTACCAATCACAGCACCGTGAACATTTACCAATTTGCCCACTTCGTCCTGCGACATTTTTTTATCTTTTCTTACTTCTGTAAGACGTTTTCCAAAGGTTAAAGACTTCATAAATGTATTAAAAACTACAGTTAATAAAAGAATAGAGCAAATATACATAACATATTTGTAGTAACAAAAACAGATAAAGTTTGGTTGATTAAAATAGATATGTTACATTTGCAACAGATATGTAGTGAAAAACTTTTTTTCAAAAAATTTTAGTCTATGGAAATCCAAGAGATCAAACAAAATCTAACCATTGCAACCGTCCTGCATTATTACGGTATAAAAACCGACAAGCAAAACCGTTTATGCTGTCCTTTCCACGAAGACAAAACGCCAAGTTTGCAGGTGTACTACAAAACACAAACAGCGTATTGCTTTAGTTCTAACTGCAAAACCCACGGAAAAAGTATAGATGTGATAGATTTTATAATGCTCAAGGAAAATACCACGAAACACGAAGCGATAAAAAAAGCGGTAGAAATTTTGGGACACCAAGAACCGAACAAGAAAGACCGCTATCAAAAGGATTTAACAAAAGAGCAGTTTTTAGGGAATATGTTCCAGTATTTTAGAAATGCCATCAACAACTCAAAACCTGCAAAGGATTACCTAAACAAAAGAAGTTTAGATTATACGAAAATAGAAATTGGTTATAATAGCGGTCAGTTCCATCACGGAGCAAGAAAGGACGAAAATTTAATACAACAATGTTTAGAATACGGATTGTTGATTGATAAAGGAATAATCGGCAGAACAGGAGAAAAAGCATATGGAGTTTTTGGAAAATGGTCAATCTGTTTTGCATTAAGAAATAAAGAAAACCAAGTTGCAGGATTATACTTCCGCTCTACTTTGAATGATGAAAACGCAAAGCATTTTTACTTAAAAAACCGAAGTGGAATCTATCCAAACTATCCCGATAAAAACACCAGGAAACTGATATTAACGGAAGCAATTATAGATTGCGCAAGTTTACTTCAGATAGAAAAGATAAGAGAAAACTACAGCATTATAGCGTGTTTTGGAACAAACGGATTAAATGAAGAAATACTAAACGCTATAAAAGAATTAGAAAAATTAGAGGAAATTATTTTTTGTTTTGACCAAGACGAAGCAGGAAAAGAAGCCGTTTTAAAGTATGGAAAACTTCTGCAGGAAGAAATCCCAAACATAAAAATATCAAGCGTAGAACTGCCTAATAAAGACATAAACGAAACTCTTTTATTACATAACGAGGAAATCTTTTTGGACTTATTGAAGAATAGAAATTTTTTATTTTCTTCTGAAAAACCAATTGAAAAAGTAAAAGTAACGGAAGAAAAATCTGTGTCATCTGTGAAATCTGTGAGCAACTCCACAGAATTTTTAGAGCAAAAAAACCTACTGAAATCCCTAAACTATTTAATAGAAAAAAGCGGAATTATCGGCGAGGAAAACAGCAGACTTCTACTTTTTCTAATCACGATTAGTTACCTAAATAAAAATCCTTTGCACGCATTAGTACAAGGAAGTAGCGGAAGTGGAAAAACGCATATTATCTCAAGAATAGCGGATTTAATGCCACAAGAAGATGTATTAAGATTTACAAGAATTACCGAAAGTAGTTTATACAATTGGGGCGAGTTTGATTTATTCCAAAAGATCATCATCATTGAAGATTTAGACGGACTAAAGGAAGATGCTCTGTATGCTTTAAGGGAATTTATCTCCAACCAAGTTTTAAGAAGTTCGGTAACCATCAAAGACAAAAAAGGCAATAATAAATCTTCCCACAAAATCGTGAAAGGTCAGTTCTCCAGTTTATCAGCAACCACAAAAGGCGAAACTTACGAGGATAATATGAGCCGTAGTTTTTTATTGGCGGTGGATGAAAGCAAGGAACAAACGCAGAGAATTATCGAATATCAGAACCGCAGAAATGCAGGAGAAGTCAGTTCAGACGAGCAACAAAAGGCAATTAATTTTGTACAGAAACTCGTCAGAAATTTAAAATATTACGAGGTCATCAATCCGTATGCAACAAAACTCAATCTTCCCGAAAAGGTGCATAAAATAAGGCGATTGAATGAAATGTATCAAGCCGTAATAAAACAAGTTACTTTTTTAAATCAATACCAAAGGAAACTTACAAAAGATAATCAACTGATAACAGAAATCGAAGACATAGAACAAGCAACAGAAGTATTATTTGAAAGCATTGTTTTAAAAGTGGACGAATTAGACGGTAGTCTACGGCAGTTCTTTGAACGGCTGAAAAAATTTGTAAAGAATGACAGAGAAGAATTTTTACAGCGAGAAATCCGACAAGAATTTAACTTGAGTAAAACCCAGTTACAAAGATACATCAACACGCTTTTGGAGTTAGAATACATCAAGCAAACAGGCGGTTATGCGAATAAGGGAATCAAGTATAAAATCAGTTTTTGGGATAACCACCAGAAATTGAGAGCCGAAATAAAGGACTTTCTGCAGAACCAAATTAACGAGTTGAAAATTACACAATCTGCACCATCAAAACCAAAAAATAAAACATTGGTAGAATTAGTAAATGAAAAGGTATGAGCCACCAATGGTTCACTACTGAACCACAAAAGGTTCGCTAAAAGATATACCTATGATAATGTAAATTACTTATCATCAAGTATTTATCAATCATAAAAAAGTTAGCGACCCAAAATTTAAAATATTGCAAAAGCAAAACTATCATACTTAAAGAAATGGGAGCACCAAGCAGACACAAAATCCATACAGAAAACTACCAAGAACAGGCAAGAAACTACAAAAAATATTTAGATATTCTAGGGCTGAAATCTGAAACCACACAATCAAGATACCTTTATTTAAAAAAGTTTTTAAGTTTTTTAGAGAAGCAAAAAATTTTTGAGATTACAAAAGTTACTCCCAAAGAAATTGCCGAATATCACAGTTACTTACAGAGCAAAATCAGCCAGAGAACACGGAAACCCATCACAGAAAAAACGGTTTACGACAATATGCGGAATTTACAGCAGTATTTAGGTTACCTGTTAGAACTCGGAACGCTCAAAAAAAGTCCGGCATCGCACTTAAAATTTACACTTCCAAAGGAAAAAGTAGAACGATTTATTTTTACTCAAGAACAAATACAAGAACTCTACAAAGTAGCAGATTTAGAGGAAAAAGCGATACTAAATATCGGTTATGGTTGTGGATTGAGAGTACAGGAAATAAGCGATTTAAACAAAGAAGATATTAGATTATCAGAAAATTTAGTGATTGTACAGAAAGGTAAAAACAGTAAAAGAAGATTAGTTCCGATAAGCGATAAAGTCAGAGAAGAATTGCAGGAATATATTTTTCTTTCATCTGAAAAACAAAAGGAAGTTTTTATAAACAACAAGCAAAGAAGAATGCAGGAATGGGGATTTAATGCAAGACTAAAACAACTTATTTTAAAAACAAAATTTGGAAAAGAATTTACATCTGAAGAACTTAATAGAATAGGAATCCACAGTTTACGGCACTCAATTGCGACACACCTTTTAGAAAACGGAATGAAACTCGAACAAGTCCAAAAATTTTTAGGACACAGCCACATAGAAAGCACAGAAATATACACGCATATAACTCAAAATCAAATCAATAATATGAAATGACAATAAGAGAATATTTAGAGAAAAAATACAGCAAAAGCACTTTAAACAGCAACTTATACAACATCAGAAGATTTACAGACTACTACGGAAACAGAGCCGAAAAATCCAATTATAAAGACATTTTAAACTATATAGAATATTTAAGAAAAAACTACGATCTGCACCCGAAAACTTTAAGACATTGTTTGTATGCCGTGAAAATCTACTTCAACTATTTACTAGAAATCGGAAAAAGAAACGACCATCCCTGCAGTGAATTATTTTTAAAAGACAAAGTAAATAAGCAAATCCAAGTCGATAATCTATACAACACGGAAACATTAGAAAACTACTTTGAAACCTACCAAATCCGAAAGAAAAAGCATTTAGAAAACCGAAACAAAATCATCATCAGTTTACTGATTTACCAAGCATTAACAGTAAAAGAAATTGCAGAATTAGGAATCCAAGATATTGAATTAGAAAGAGGAGAAATCCACATTAAAAAAGGTTACAGACAACAAAAAAGAATACTTCCATTACAAGCAAAACAAATCTTACTATTTTACAAATATTTAGAAAAAGATAGAATTAATTTATTGAAATATAATTGTAGAAATTTAGAAGAAAAATCGTTTATTCTCGGACAATACGGAGAAAAAATAAATCCTCACGGAATTAGCAAAATGATTAATGAGACCAGGAAAGAAAGCGAGAAGATAAAGCCAATTAAAATTAGACAATCCGTGATTGCAAACCTGTTGAAAAAAGAAAACGACACGAGAATCGTCCAAGTTTTTTCGGGACACAAAAGAGCATCTACAACGCAACAATACAGACAAACCGATTTAGAAATTTTGCAGAACGCCGTAAATCAGTTCCACCCAAGAAAATAAAAATCCTACGCTTGCATTTTGAGAAGTTTTCCCGCCCCCAAAACAAAAAAGACATTTTCTCCAATCCTTTCCCGAGCTTGTCCATCGCTTTAATGCCACAGCAAGTTACATAATCAAAATTATACGCAAATTGCCCACGCAAACCGTTGTTCTCCGCTCCACTTCGTTCCGTTCCGCACAAACCAACCGCATTTTTGCCTATAATTTGGGATTATGTAAAATGCTTTCCTACGCTGCATACAAAGTATTCCGCTTCCAACGCTTCCCCGAAACTTCCCAGCCTAAGAAAAAGAACTAAAAATGTGGATTTGTGGAAAAATCCAATGCGAAGCAACCCCAATTTTTACCACAAGTCCACATTTTGCGACAACAGCGACAACATAAGAACCTATAAGAAATAGTGCAGGGTTATCGAATAAAACCTGTAAAAAATAGTACAAGGTAGAGCTCTCCACCTGTATAAAATAGTACAAGGTGTAAGTCGTAAACTATTGATTATTAGTAGAATAATAGCATTTTATTTTTTCTGCAAAAACAATGAGACAAAAAATGCTCTAAAAAAGGAATCATTTTTTAGTACAGATGTAGAGCTCTCAAAACGATTTTACAAAAAATGACTATTGATTATCAGTATTTTAAATAGAATCCAAAAAAAATAAACATCATTTTTTAGAGCTCTTATAAAAAACCAAAAATTAAGTTGCAAGATGTGTCTTTGTACCCACAAAAACTAAGACTTGCCCGATTCTCGGGGAAAAGAAAAATGCAGAAAAAAAAGAAAGGAAAAGGCTATTTAGCGGAGCGGAAACATAAAATGAATTATCGGCAAGGATTTGCAAAATATCTGACGATAATGCGGTAGTTTTATGTTACATAGACTTTTGAGGCTAGGCGGTTTTTCCTGCAATTTTTTGAAATAAAACTCAATATTTTTTTTCAATTGAAATTTAAAAGTGTAGGTCAGTCCTTAAAAAGTGTAATTATTTTTTTTCAATTGAAAAGAAAAATCTTTATCTTTGAAAAGCGAGCAAGAGCAGGTGTTCACAGTGTAAAGTCTCGCGCGAGCTAAAAGTTGTGCAGATGTGGTAGAATGTGGATCCTCTTGCAGAGAAGATGACGAGACATAGTCCATACAATTATGCTTTTGACAATCCGATTTTTTTTATTGACCCAGACGGTAGAGAAGGTACAGGACATTGGGTAGGAAATAAAGGACAACTACTTTATGATGATGGAAAAGATGATAATAAATTGTATTATGTGCAAAATGATGTAGATCCAAAAAATATCGAACAAATTCAAAAAGAAGGAACTTTAGTAGCTGAAAATGGAAATATTGTTGATGAATATTCATTGGGATATATGATTAAATCGATTGGTAAATCATTAGGTATGCCTACTGATAATGATTTTGGATTAAGACTAAAAATTGATTACAAAAAAAATAAAGAATATAGTTTTGAAGTTAAAAATGAGGAAAGTGTAATTGATGCAAAAACACTATTTGTAAAATTATACCGTGATGATAATACTCAATTTAATTTAGATGTTAAATTATCAGGGGAAGGTAACGAATCTGTAAAAACATATTATAATCTCTTAAATACACTTGAACACGAAGATTATCACTATGAAGACACAAAAAAGCTTCCTAAAGGATATGAGAATGCAAAATTAGTAAATCCTGCTACATATGGAAAGGAGAGTGAAACTAAAGCTGTGAATCACCAAAAAGGACAAGGTTCATGGAGCAAAACTACTCCAGCTTATAAAGAACAAGTAAATGGATATGTTAAAAAAAGATTCAGATGAAAAATTTCAAAATAGTACTTTTAGTTTTCTTGTTATCTTGTGTGAGTAAGACAGAAGTGTTTATTAATAATGTAGGTAAAGAAAAAACATTGAATGTCCTTTCAATAAATTTTAATGGCAACAATAAAAATATATTTTATAACTCTGATCATTTCTCATTCCCCTGTATCTTGAAATATGAGAAACAAATTAAATACAATAAAAAAGATTTCAATAGGATAATTAACTCAAAAGACACAAAAGATTTCGTTTTTGTAGAAAATGATAAAAATGAATTTAAAAATATAGAAAAACTTTTGCCTTTCGACGAAAATAAATATCATGTTCATATAGATGGTGGTGTACATTGCAAAGGATTAGAAAAAATTTTCTTATCAAAGGGAGATGTTTATGATTCACAAATTAAAATTGATGAACATTTTTTAAAAATTAATGAAAAAGATAAAAAAATAAGATTACATTTTATTTATAGTGATTCTTTATATGATTTTCACGCAATATCAAATTGGTTTTTAATAACCGAATGAAAATAAACAATCTCGCAGATTTGCATTCCGTGCCCACTATTAAATACATAATTGCTATAATTACGAATTCGGTAAAGACCACCTAGGAAACGTAAGGCTTAGTTATGCCCGAAACAGCGCAGATGTAATAGAAATTGTAGATGCCAACGACTACTATCCTTTTGGGATGAACCACCTAAAAACAGGGGTAGCAAACTTTGGACAGGGAAGTTATAAAAACTACAAGTACAACGGAAAAGAACTCCAAGAAACTGGGATGTACGACTACGGAGCAAGATTCTATATGCCAGATATTGGGAGATGGGGCGTGATAGATCCACTTGCTGAAATTTATAGAAGATGGAGTCCTTATACATACGGGGTAGACAATCCAATCAAATTTTTTGATCCAGATGGACGTGGTGTTCTTACCGATTATTACAATTTAAAGGGACAATTAACAAAACACGTAGAAGACGGTAAAACTGATAAAAAAATAGTTTTAACTACAAGTAAAAAAGAAGCAGATACTGACACTGCTATTAGCAATGGTCACGTTGTAAATCAAATAACTAATGATCAGGTAAAACAGATTGATGATATATATGCTTTTGGCAAGACAGATAAGACAGGTACTGAAAAGGGATTTTTATTTGGTCAAAATGGCAAATCATCAAAAACAGTTACTGGAGAAAAAGCAGGAGAGGTAGGAAGTAAAGAATGGGCAGATGCTAAAAAAGATTTGAAAGAGAAAGGTGATGTTACTGCTTCTGACGCACATCTACATCCTCTTGAGTATGACAGTGATGGTAATGTGGTTGCTTACGGAAAGCCAACACCTTCAATGGGAGCAGGCAAGGATACGGATCCTAAAAATATGCAAGGAAATCAACCATCTATGGTTTTGGGATGGACTGAAAATCAAGGATCATTGCCTCCTGGTCAAATAGGAGGATCTCCTACCCCTAATACATACTCTCCTACAGTGGGGTTCTATAATGCTGGGGGCTCTATTATTACGATAGATTATTCTATATTTAAAAAAGCAATGGAAAAAGTAAACAAATAATTATGAAATATTCAATCTTTGTTTTATTAGTTTTGTTGATGGGTTCTTGTGCTTCCTATGTAGATGTACCAAAAAATAGTATCAATAATGATAGTATGGTGTTTGACTATGGTAATAATGAAAATAAATTTATGTATATAAATAAAGTTAATGCTTCAGCGGACAAAGATATATATTATACAACACACTTTTCAATAACTTTACCAAAAGGGATTAAGAATTGGACTAGAAGTAGTAATAGTTTTTTCTTTGAATATGATGATAGACAAGTATTTTATATTTATTCTTCTTATAAAAATGAAGGACAAGAGTCTGAAAATTGGAAATTAAAGGATATTGATTACAATGAGGTTTTAAAATATATTGGAGAGTATTGGGATAAGAGAAATTATAACGAAAATTATCTCTATAAAGCACATAATGGAAGAGTATCGAAGTTTTATACAAATGGTAAATACAAAATATTGCTTTATAATATAAAAACTGAAAATCTTTCAGCCTTCATTCAGGGTGCAAGAACATTTAATACAGACTTGTAAAGGAAAATTTCTTTGACTTTGAGAAAACCACTGCGAATTGCAGTGGTTTTTAGTACGATCGAAATACAAATTTCTGTAGTAATTGATCATTTGATAGAATAAAAAGAGTTGATTTTGTCTGTCGTTCGGATAAAATGCTATGAAATATACTGACACTGATTATTGCTACGATAGAATTTCATTTTTTATTAATTTTGTGTAAATCAATCGCATCATGGATAAACAAACAGCATTTGAAAAATTAAAGGCTATGGCAAATGAGCCAAAAGACAGTCTTAAAAAATTCTTGGCAAAAGAAATATTAACTCACGATGAACCCCTTGATTTTTTCTCTTTGGCAGAAAAATTCGGAATGGAGCCCCTTTATTATTATGAAGATTATGACGAGGATGTAATGCGTGAGTTTTACAATAAATACTCCGCAGAAATTATTCAGATTCAACAAGAAGATAATGTTGAGCATCAAACTGATACCGAACGTAGTTGGTATGCGTTAGAACTCACTGCCAAAAAAATCAATAAAGATCTTGATTTAGATTTGGAAAGATAGTGATCGAATTAACGATTTTAAATTCTAAAATACTATATGAAAAATCCACTGCAATTGCAGTGGATTTTAATATGACCGAAATTATATTATTTGTTTAGGCATATAATTAATTCTGTAGAAATAAAGTGCAAAAACAACTATAGTGTAATCTTCCCCAAAATTAGAAGCATTTAAAAATATAGTATAAATTGGCATAAATGCTTTAGTTACTGTAAAACATTTTTTTAATTTACGCAGTATGTTGCACACTTCATTTTATTTTTACTTTACACAGATTTAAAATGTTGTTATTTTTTTTGTATTAAAATATAAAATAGAATATAACCAAAGAAAGATTATATTGCTTTCAAAAAAACTCAAATATTGCTGAAATAACTATTCAAAAAAAAAGGTTTAAAATCTGGATTAACCTTAAAAATGGAGAATTAAAAGACCCGAAAAAATAATGAGTGATTTTTCAGTAATGGGACATTGGAGAAATGGAGACAACGAGATTGTTGTAAATGATACAGTGAATCTTGAGTATATAATGAGCTTGATAAAATAGGTAATAAAATAAGTAAGTGCAAAAAGCTGATTACCAAAAGATTTTCCAGTTTTTAAGTTTAACACAATCAAGATGCTGCTCTCTTTATCATCATTACATAAAGATAATTGTCATTATCAACACATAAATTGCTGCTAATTTCCCAACCATCTGTTAATAATTCGTTGATTTTGTTTTCAAAATCTTGAAAGTTAATTTCTCTTACAATTCTTACTTTTTTCATTTCATTTTTATTTTAGATTATTAGATAAAGTAGGTTTAGTAGATGCTTTTTTTGACTTATTTTTTAATAGTATTATTACAATAATATTTATTTTGTTGTAAAATTGCTCTATTAACTCTACAAATGAGTTTATTTTTTTGCTTTAAATATAAATTCTGTGCAACCATTATTTATTCTTGTTTTAAATTCATACCCTTTATACTGGGCATATAAAGAAATTTGTTTGGTACTTTTCAAATTTGTTGCTTTCAAAAGGTAGAATCTATTCATTTCATCAAATCGGGTTTCCATTAGTTCATAAACGCTCGGGTCAATTTCTTGTTTCAATTTTTTCAACTGCAATTCTTTATTTTTTTTATAGTCAACCAAACCGTTTTCTATAAATTTTCTTAAACAGTTAATCATAAAGGTGTCAAATCTATTCCATTCTGTTTTGTCCCAGTCTGTAAAAAATAAGTGGTTAAATTCCATAAATGGTGTATATAAATCACTAAAATAATTATTTAGGAATATCAAATATTTACGCCTATTATGACTGCTTGAATCTCCACTTATTTGGTAGTTTGTCGAGATAATAATTTTTGGCGAGAATCCAAACGGAATTTCAAAACTTGGTTTGTGTTTCTGCTCGACTACCATTGTACTTGTAATTACAGAAAATAATTGCTCAAAATCAAATCCTTTCTTTACATCATCTAAAAAAAGTACATCTGTAAATAATGTTACGCTTTGGAAGGCAAAACGATTATCCGATAGGTCTATATTTTTGCCGTTTTGAGATGCTACATTTTTAAACTGTTCAATTGCTTTCACAATCATTCCTTTTCCAGTTCCACCATTTGCTTTGTTTTCTGTCTCTGTATTTTCGTCACTAATAATAATAACTTTAGTCAAACTTGGATTTTTAAAACTATGCAACAGATATCCAATAGCAGAAACTATGCAAAAATAATGGTCTTCATTGTTGGTAACCAATCTTAAAAAATTCTCAAAAACACAAACTTCATTATTTTGTAAAAACTGTCTTTTCAATATTGATTTCTCCCAAACAAAGCCATTTAGACAATCAATTTTAGAATAATCATTAGTAATAATTTGAGCATTTGGTGTGATTTCAACAAAGCAATTTTCATAGAAAATAAAAGATTTATTTATTTGGTCTTTTACAGGCAATAACTTTGTTGCATTTAAACTTCCTAAAATTGCTTTCTTACTTAATAATAGTATTTCTCCTTGCCTTAAAAAAGCATTTGTTAATACATTATTATTGAAGGATTCAACGTATTTAAGACAAGTATTAAAGACTTCTTGCGGTAATATTTCCTTTGCAATTCCATTTTTTAGTTGGATGACTTTGGATTGATTATTTATCGTAAATATGCAAATGTTAATGGCGGATTCAAATATCTAACGCAACGGTTAGATTTTATAAAATTAGTAATTTTTT
>CALFIE010000075.1 GCA_937876095.1 uncultured Flavobacteriales bacterium
AAGAAAATTTAACATTCTCCATTTATGATCGTTACGGAACCAAATTATTTACTGGCGATAGCAAAAATAATTATAAATGGGACGGAAGATTCTTTGGCAAACAAATACAAACAGGAACTTACTGGTACTCCATTACTTGGACAGAACCAGATGGCAAAAACACTCAAGTAAAATATTCAGGCTGGATTCTTGTAAAAAATAGAGAATAATTTCACTATAAAAATTCAAATTCTAAATGTCCATTATTTTTTAATGGACATTTTTTTATCAACAATGCAAAATTGGTTAAACAATTGATATGCTGTCTTTTGATTTTTTTTTAATGAATTCTTCACAATGAGCAGCTTAATTTTTTAATTAATTTTATCTTTGTTACATGGCACAAAAGGAAACTCTATCTTCATTAATTCACGGAAACTTTGCTCGCGAACTCTCTATTTCAGATGGTAAAATACCTCCAAATGCTGTAGATTTCGAGAAATTAGTAATCGGTACTTTTTTAATTGATAAAAAAGGACTCGACTATTCTATAGACCTTCTAAAGCCAGAAATCTTCTATGATCCAAGACATCAAACCATTTTCGCTGCCATCTTGAAATTATATGAGTCCAACCATCCTGTTGATTTAATGACGGTAATTCAGGAACTCAAAAAGGAAGAAAAACTTGGTTTTGCTGGTGGTGATCATTATATTATAGATCTTACAATGGGGGTTTCTAGTAGTGCGCATATAGAATATCACGTGCGTGTAATTTTAGAAAAATTTATTCTCCGTTGTCTGATTAATGTTTCTGCAAATGTGATTGATAATTCTTACAAAGAATCTACCGATGTTTTTGATTTGCTAGACAAAGCGGAACAATCCTTCTTCGAAATTACCAATGGAACGATCAAAAAAGGTTTTGACACGGCAAATTCTTTGGTAAAAGAAGCCATCGATAAAATTAAATCTCTGAAAGACAAAGAAGGACTTTCCGGAGTTCCTTCTGGTTTCAAAGCGGTTGATAAAGAAACTGGAGGTTGGCAAAATTCTGACCTCATCATCATAGCTGCACGTCCTGCAATGGGAAAAACAGCATTTATACTTTCTATGGCAAGAAATATCGCCATAGAACACCAAATTCCGATGGCTCTATTTTCTTTAGAAATGGCATCGGTACAATTAATCACTCGTATGATTGCTTCTGAAACCGGAATTTCTTCAGAAAAATTGAGAAAAGGACAAATGACCGATGAAGAATGGCAACGATTATTCTCCAATGTTGCTGCGCTAGAAAGTGCACCTCTCTACATAGACGAAACTCCTGCACTTTCGGTTTTTGATTTCAGAGCAAAGTGCAGAAGATTGGTAATGCAACATGGCGTGAAAATAATCATGGTAGATTACCTGCAACTCATGACCGCCAATTCAGGAAACGGAAAAGGCGCCGGAAACAGAGAACAAGAAATTGCAACCATCTCTAGATCACTAAAAGCCATTGCAAAAGAACTCAATGTTCCTGTAATTGCACTTTCGCAATTATCCAGAACCGTAGAAACCAGACCAAACAAGCGTCCACAATTGTCAGATTTACGTGAATCTGGTGCAATAGAGCAAGATGCAGACATTGTATCCTTCATATACCGACCAGAATATTACAAAATAGAACAATGGGAAGATGAAACTCCCTCTGCAAACCAAGCAGAACTCATCATCGCAAAACACAGAAACGGTTCCATTGCAGATGTACGCTTGAGTTTTATGGCGAGTTTGGCAAAATTCAGTGACCTCGATATTTTTGGTAATTACCAAAACGCCAGTTTCGGGCAAGCCAATGAACCAAGTGGTTTTGATAAACTGAAAATCTCCATAGATCCAGGTGCAGCATTCCAAACACCGAACAACAATTTGTCTGGCTCTGCTATGAATGATGATAACGATGAAGAAATGCCTTTTTAATAATTAATTGTAATTTTTTTTGAGGGATTAATTTTTCAAAAATTTCAAGCGGTTTTTTCTGTTTTTCACTAATTTATTGCCAGTAAAAAATTCTTTTTTTAAACTTTTGTACTGCTAAAAATTGCCAAATTCTTTTGCTACTTTTGTGGTTTAAATTAAAATGCGAATTGAAATTTACACAGACGGAGCTTGTAGCGGAAATCCCGGAAAAGGTGGATACGGAATTCTGATGCGCGTTCCCGAAAAAAATTACGAAAAAACCTTTTCCAACGGCTATAGATTGACCACCAACAACCGAATGGAACTTCTCGCCGTAATTGTAGCCCTGGAAAATTTGAAAAACGCCGAAAACGAAGTCCATGTTTTTACCGACAGCAAATATGTTTCTGAAGCCATCAATCAAAAATGGATTTTTGGCTGGGTAAAAAAAGGTTTTGCTAAAGTGAAAAACCCTGATTTGTGGAGACGTTTTTATCCACTTTTCAAAACTCACAACCCCACTTTTCATTGGATCAAAGGACACAACGGACATCCCGAAAACGAACTCTGCGACCAACTCGCGGTGAAAGCATCACAAGCAGAACACCTAGAAATCGACGATTTTTTTGAAAATCCAACAGAAGGAGGTTTGTTCTAAATGATAACCAACCCTTTCAGAGTTCTCAGCTGTATCAAAAATCAACTCTGAAAGGGTTTTTTGTTTGATTTACAAATTTTTTCTACAAAATTTCTTACATTTGATTAATGATTTCAGTATTAAACTATGAACATTAAAACTTAAACTTTGAACTCCCAAGAATGATAAAAACAGACGTCCTTGTAATCGGTTCCGGAATTTCGGGGCTTTCTTATGCCATCAAAATTGCCGAAAAACTTCCAAATACCAAAATCACCATCGTTACCAAAGCTGAAGAAGACGAAACCAACACCAAATATGCACAAGGTGGTTTGGCAGTAGTAACCGATCTTGACAAAGATAATTTCGGAAAACACATAGAAGACACGATGCGTGCAGGTGATGGCGAAAACAAGCGAGATGTGGTAGAAATGGTAGTGAAAGAAGGACCACATCGCTTCAAAGAAATTGTAGAATGGGGCGTAAATTTTGATCAAAAAGATGGTGAATTCCAGTTGGGTAGAGAAGGTGGACATACCGAAAACCGAATTGTGCACCACAAAGACATTACCGGTGCCGAAATAGAACGTGCACTTTTGGCGTACTGCGACAAATCTGAAAATATTGAAATTTTAGATTATCACTACGTGATAGATCTCATTACACAACATCACATCCCAAACAAAAATTTTGATCCAGAAAAAATCACGTGTTATGGTGCTTATGTTTTAGATCAAAAAAATAAAAAAATAAAGAAAATTACTGCAAAAACCACCTTGGTTGCAACAGGTGGAGCTGGTCATGTGTACAAAAACACCACCAATCCGAAAATTGCGACAGGAGACGGAATTGCCTTCGTACACAGAGCTCGCGGAAAAGTGAGCAACATGCAATACATCCAGTTTCACCCAACTGCTTTGTACAGCAAATTAGATGGGATGCTTTTCTTAATTTCTGAAGCTGTGCGTGGTGATGGTGCAAAACTTCGCACCAAAAATGGGGAACCTTTCATGAAAAAATACGATGAAAGAGAAGAATTGGCTTCTAGAGACATCGTTGCAAGAGCCATTGACAACGAAATGAAAATTTCTGGCGACGAATACGTTGGTCTGGATTGTCGCGAAATGAACCACGATAAATTTGTAGAACATTTCCCTAATATTTACAAAAAATGTTTAGATGAAAGTGTAGATCCTTTCAAACAATTGATTCCTGTAGTTCCGGCTTCACACTATTTATGTGGCGGAATTGAGGTGGACAAAGAAGGACAATCCTCCATCAAAAATCTATTTGCAGTTGGCGAATGTACCAATTCTGGTTTACACGGTGCAAACAGATTAGCTTCTAATTCTTTGCTAGAAGGTTTGGTTTATGGTCACAACGCAGCTATGAAAACCGTGGATTTGCTACAGAAAGATGATTTTAATTATTTTGATTTAGAAAATGTACCAGAATGGAACGAAGAAGGTATGAAAATGATGGACGAAATGGTTCTCATCACTTATCTCCGAAAACAATTACAAGAAATGATGAGTGATTTGGTAAGTATTGTGAGAAGCAATGAACGTCTGGAACTTGCCAAGAAAAAACAGCAGGAGATTTACGAAGCCGTAACCGAACTTTACAATTACTCTATTCTTTCGCCACAACTTTCAGAACTTAGGAATTTAGTAAACGTTTCGTACCTCATCATCAAACAATCACTGGAAATGAAAGTGAACAAAGGTGCTTTTTATAATAAAGATTTGGCTTGAAATTATTAATGATGAATGATAATGGAGAATTATTTAATTAAAAATCTTAATTTTTCAGGGAAAAATAAAATAGACTATGCTACAAAAGCCCGATGAAAAATACAAAAAATGGATTATAGATCTAAAATCTAAAATCCAACAAAGCCAAATAAAGGCATCAATTAAAGTAAACACTACTTTACTAGAATTGTATTGGGAAATGGGAAAGGAAATCTGCGAACGTGATTTCGAAAATCAATATGGAACTGGTTTTTTTAGCAAATTAAGTAACGATTTGAAAAGTGAATTTCCAGAAATGAAAGGATTTTCAGAATCTAATCTTAAGTACATCAAAAGATTCTATCTTTTTTATAATCAACTATATACAAATCGTCAACAACTTGCTGACGATTTTAAAACTGAAGACAACCCAATTCGTCAACAAGTTGTTGACGATTCTTTGCAAAAACTATTTTTTATTCCATGGGGACACCATATTCAAATAATTACAAGCTGTGAAACAATTGAAGAAGCATTTTTTTACGTCAATAAAACCATCGAAAATGGATGGAGCAGAGCTGTTTTACTCAACATGATTTCTGCAAATTTTTACAAATCCTCAGGTAAAGCAATAACCAATTTTTCAAAAACATTACCAGAATATCAAAGTGATTTAATACAACAATCACTAAAAGACCCTTATAATTTTGATTTTTTAACCATTTCTGAAAACTTCAAAGAACGGGAACTAGAAAAAGCATTGGTTGATAATATTCAGAAATTTTTAATTGAATTAGGAAGTGGTTTTGCATTTGTTGGTAAACAATTTGAAATTAAAGTTTCTGATAAATCCTATTACATTGATTTACTATTTTATCATATCAAATTGAAATGTTATGTGGTTATTGAGTTGAAAACAGAAAACTTCGAACCAGAACACGCCGGGAAACTCAATTTCTATGTTACTACCATAGACAAACAGCTACGTGATGAAAACGACAATGCAACTATTGGTTTAATTATTTGTAAAACAAAAGATGAAATAATTGCAGAATATTCATTAACTGATTTGCACAAACCTCTAGGAATTTCTTCTTACGAACTCAAGAAAATTTTACCCGAAAATTTCAAATCTCACCTACCTTCAATTGAAGAAGTGGAAGAAGAGCTAAAAAATCGTCAGCAACTTTAACAAAATAGATAATAAAAAAACATGAAACGACCTTGGTACGTAACCGATAAAAATCTGAAAACTTTCATAAAGAACGCTCTAGAAGAAGACATACAAGATGGAGACCACTCCACACTTTCGACCATTCCCAAAAACTTGGAACAAAGCGCCAAATTGTTGGTAAAAGAGGATTGTATTCTGGCAGGAGTTGAATTGGCAGAAATCATTTTCAAAAAATTTGATAAAAATTTGAAAGTAGAAGTTTTTATTAAAGATGGTGAAACTGCAAAAGTTGGTGATATTGCATTCATCGTCACAGGAAATGCACGTTCTATACTTTCTACCGAAAGATTGGTACTGAATTGTATGCAGAGAATGAGTGGAATTGCTACGTTAACCAATGATTGGGACTCAAGATTGATTGGTACCAAAACCAAGCTTTTAGATACCAGAAAAACCACCCCAAATTTCAGAATTTGCGAAAAATGGGCAGTTGCAATTGGTGGTGGAACCAATCACCGATATGGTTTGTATGATATGATTATGCTGAAAGACAATCATATAGATTACAACGGTAGTATTACCAATGCCGTGAAAATGACTCAAGAATACCTCAAAAAAAATAAACTAAAAGTAAAAGTAGAAGTAGAAACCCGAAATCTTACCGAAGTAGAAGAAGCCACAAAACTAGCAGGAAAAGGTATTGATAGAATTATGCTGGATAATATGGATGTGGAGACAATGACCAAAGCCGTGAAAATAATAGCAGGAAAATGTGAAACCGAAGCTTCTGGTGGAATTACACGAGATAAACTCTACGAAATCGCAAAAACAGGAGTCACTTATATTTCTGCAGGTGCACTTACACACTCTGCAAACAATATTGATCTGAGCTTGAAAGCTTTAAAAAAATAACCACAAAAAACAACGTTTTCACGCTTGGTTTTGTTTTTATCAAAATAAAAAAAGTGACTATTGTGGAAAAAAAAAATGAGGAAATTATTACAATATTAACAAATGTTAATTTTCGTTAAAAAAATAAGTAGTATTTTCGCAAAAATATTTCAAAATTATTTAAAATATGAAAATCAAGCCAATTAACAAATCTATACTTACCGTAGCAATTACATTGTCTACCGCAAGTGTTTATTTTGCACAGCAAGTGAAAGACACTGTAAAATCTAAGGACATAGAACAAGTAGTCCTAACTGGAGTTGCCGATATTGCAAAAGATCGTAAAACACCAGTTGCAGTTTCTACCATAAAAGAAGCGCAAATCGTAGAAAGATTAGGGAACCAAGAATTTCCTGAAATTTTGAATACTACGCCTTCTGTATATACAACAAAAGGTGGTGGTGGTTTTGGGGAATCAAAACTTAACATCAGAGGATTCTCTCAAGAAAACATTGCTGTAATGATTAATGGTATGCCAGTAAATGATATGGAAAACGGAAGAGTTTTCTGGTCTAATTGGTCTGGCCTTTCAGATGTAACTTCTGCAATGCAGGTACAAAGAGGTCTTGGTTCGTCAAAATTGGCAATTGCTTCAGTTGGGGGAACTGTAAATATTTTGACAAGAGCTGCTGATAAAAAAGAAGGTGGAGTACTATCAATAGGTATAGGAAACAATGATTATCATAAATCACTATTTGCTTACAATACTGGAAAAAGCGAAAAAGGTTGGTCATCATCTTTTTTGATGAGTAGAACCGCCGGTTCAACTTATGCAGATGCTACAAATTTTGAGGGTTATAATTATTATTTTGCAGTTGGTTATCAACCAAATAATAAACATGACTTACAGTTTACAATGACGGGAGCTCCACAATGGCACAATAACAGAGGTTCATTCATTAATATTTCAGAGTATCTTAAATATGGAGAAGATGGAGAACCAAACAGAAAATACAATTCAGATTGGGGATATAGAAATGGTGAAGCAATAGCAAATCGTATCAACTATTATCACAAACCTGTAATGTCTTTGAATTGGGATTGGAATATTTCTAACAAGTCAAAATTAAATACTATTGTTTATGCATCTTTCGGAAGAGGTGGGGGTGTAAACGGAAATGCAGGAAGAGTTGGTGGCACAAAAGCAATTACTACCTATGCAAGAACTTCTGAAGGACTAATAAATTTTGATCAAATTTTCACAGAAAATGAAGCAGTTCCTGTAACAGCTACGACTCCGTCTCTTAATACTTTAGTACAGGTTTCTTCAATTAACTCTCATAACTGGTATGGAGCAATATCCAGCTTTAATCATAAAATTAACCGCAATCTTAATTTCACAATTGGTGTAGATGGTAGATATTATTATGGTTATCATTATCAATTAATCTCTAACATGCTAGGAGCAAAAGGATTTAAAGACAATACCAATAAAAATATCACTCCAAAAATTGTTACAAATACCTTTGGAACAGAACCAAATTGGAATCCTTTTGGAGGAAAAATTAATGAATTAAGCGATATGGTTTCTTATGATAATGATGGTGAAGTTTTATGGTATGGTGGTTTTGGACAATTAGAATACTCTAACGATAAAGTATCTGCTTTTGTACAAGGAGCAATATCTAACCAAGGTTTCCAAAGGATTGATAATTTCATTGTTGATGGAGTTTCTTTATTAAATGGTTCTTTAGCAGGAACTCCCGCAACCAACCAACCAACCGCAATAAATCCTGCACTTACCACAAAAACTGGTTTCAAAAACCTTTTTGGATATAATGTAAAAGCTGGTGCAAACTACAATATTAATGAGCATCATAATGTTTTTGGAAATATTGGTTATTACTCAAAACAACCTTTCTTAAATGCAGTATATCCAAATAACAAAAACTTCCTAAATCCAAATCTTACCAATGAAAAAATTTTTGGTGTAGAATTAGGCTATGGTTTTAGATCTAGAATCTTAAATGCAACATTAAATTTATATAGAACCTCTTGGAAAGACAGATTTCAAAGAAGACCAAATATCACAATAACTTATCCTGATCCATCAAACCCATCTACAAATATTACAACGACTTCTGCTTATGCTAACATACAAGGTATTACAGAAATTCATCAAGGGATAGAACTTGAACTTAATGCAAATGTTCATAAAATGCTAACTTTAAATGGAATGATTTCTGTTGGAGACTGGTTTTATGAAGGAAATGCAAGCGGAAATCTATTCACAGAGACCAATGAACAAATTGGAGCAGATTCTCAAACACTTTATTTGGATCAAGTAAAAGTAGGTAACGCTGCACAAAAAACCGTTGCTGTAGGATTTACTTTCAAACCGACAGATTGGGTGTCCATAGACGGAACTTATAGAGGAGTTAAAAATTTATATGCAAACCTTAACTTACTAAACTTTCTAACAGAAAGAGCAGGTAGCAATGGAGCTTTAGAACTTCCTTCTTATGGTCTTGTTGATTCTGGAGTTACTTTTAAAATAAAATTAAATAACCCTAAACAATTCTTTACGCTAAGAGGAAATGTATACAACTTGTTAGACAAAACCTACATCTCCGAATCAAATACCAATATCCTTTCTAACCTTACGCAAGCTGATTTCCAAAAAGCAGGAACAACTCCTGGAACTTTGGTAGATGATACCGCTGCATTTGCATCTTATCAGGCAACACCTACTTACAAAGGTATCAAGCAAACCAATCAAGTATTCTTCGGATTTGGAAGAACTTGGGCAGCATCATTGTCTTTCAATTTCTAAGACAAAACATGTATAATAAAAAATCCCAAGAAATTTCTTGGGATTTTTTTGTTAAAAACTTTGCTCTTTACAGCAAAATTTTTGTTTATCATAGAGAAAAAAACGATAACTAAATCATTGAAATCCTATGAATTTTACCAACAATAAAATGTAATTTGCAATTGTATTTACACTAATTTCATCTATATTTTTTAGTCAAATTTTAGAAGAATTTCCTTCTAAACAAGATTATTATGAAGGTGGTGAAGTAAAACTTTATGAAGCAATTCAAAGTATTTTATTAGAAAAAAAGATATCACCTTGTAATAACAAAAGAGACAATGTACCCATAAAATACAAAATGAAACATGGAATTGGTTTTTCAATTGATTTTCACGAAAGATAAATCTGCCATTCTGTCACAAATTCCCTATATTTGCACTTATTAACTTTTTAGATTTTAAAATCTAACTTCTAATATCTAAAATCTAACTTCTCATAAAAGTGCAAGAAAAATATATAGACGAAACCAAACAAGGCGAAGCATTTGCTATAGCCGAAAAACCGGAAAATTCTAAAAAATTATTTTTAGAAAGTTACGGTTGTCAAATGAATTTCTCCGATTCCGAAATCGTGGCATCCATTCTCAACGAGCAAGGTTATAATACGACGCTAAATTTAGAAGAAGCAGATTTAATCTTATTAAATACCTGCTCAATCCGCGAAAAAGCCGAACAAACGGTGCGAATGCGTCTTTCACAATTCAAAAATTTGAAAAAAGAAAAACCCAATCTTACAGTTGGAGTACTCGGTTGTATGGCAGAACGTCTGAAAACCAAGTTTTTAGAAGAAGAACATTTGGTAGATTTGGTAGTTGGTCCAGATGCGTACCGAGATTTGCCCAATCTTTTGAAAGAAACAGAAGACGGAAGAGACGCTATCAATGTAATTTTGTCTAAAGAAGAAACCTATGCAGACATCAATCCGGTTCGTTTGAGCGGAAATGGAGTAACTTCTTTCGTAACGATAACCAGAGGTTGCGATAATATGTGTACTTTTTGCGTGGTGCCTTTTACCAGAGGTCGCGAACGTAGTAGAGATCCACATTCCATCATAGATGAATGCAAAAATTTGGAAGAAAATGGCTACAAAGAGATTACTTTGCTCGGTCAAAATGTAGATTCTTACCTTTGGTTTGGTGGTGGTGCGAAAAAAGATTTTGCCAAAGCCTCCGAAATGCAACAACTCACCGCCGTAAATTTTGCAAAATTGTTGGATATGGTTGCTGTTGCTGTTCCCAATATTAGGATTCGTTTCTCCACTTCTAATCCGCACGAAATGACGGAAGAAGTGTTCCGAGTGATTGCCAAACACGACAATATTTGCAAATACGTTCATCTCCCAGTACAAAGTGGAAGCGATAGAATTTTGCAAAAAATGAATAGACAACACACCCGAGAAGAATATTTAAATTTAATAAAAAAAGGAAAAGAAATCGTTCCAGATATTGCGTTTTCCCAAGATATGATTGTAGGATTTTGTGGTGAAACCGAAGAAGACCACCAATTGACTTTAGATCTCATGCGACAAGTAGAGTATGATTATGGCTATATGTTTGCCTATTCTGAAAGACCAGGAACGCCAGCTCACAAAAAAATGGAAGACGATATTCCAGCCGATGTGAAACAGCGCAGATTGTCTGAAGTAATTGCTTTGCAAGGCGAACTTTCCCGAAAACGAATGAAATCGTACACAGGAAAAACCCACGAAATTTTAATAGAAGGAACGTCTAAAAAGAACGAAAACCAATGGAAAGGCAGAAATTCTCAAAATGCAGTTTGCGTTTTTGATAAGTTAGAAGGTCAAAAAATAGGTGACATCGTTTCCGTTTTTGTCTATGATAATACGCAAGGTACACTTTTGGGGAGAACAGTGTAGACTTTTCATAGTTTTAAAATTTAAATAATGAAAGACTTACAATCAACTTTAATTCAAAATATTTCTGCATTGCTCGAAAATGCCAGAAGCAGAGTCGTGGTTGCCGTAAATCAAACCATGGTTCTTACGTGTTTTGAAATCGGCAGAATGATTGTAGAAGAAGAACAAAACGGGAAAAACCGCGCAGAATACGACAAAAAATTGTTGAAAGATCTGTCGCTTCATTTAACTGAAAGATTTGGAAGAGGGTTTTCCGTGGAAAATCTTGATAGAATGAGATTTTTCTATAAATCCTATTCTAATCAATTTTCGTCAACAGTGTTGACGATTTCTGAAAACCAAATTTCGTCAACGCTGTCCACGAAAACTCAAGGAAAAAGTCAAACACTGTCTGACCTTTCGCAAATTTCGCAGACACCGTCTGCGAAATTCAATCTTTCTTGGTCTCATTATTTGAAATGAAAACAATTAATAAATTCTCAAAATCTTCAGATATTTAAAAATGAAAAACTACTTATTCATATTATTTCTTTTTCCTGCATTTGTTTTTTCTCAAAGTTCAAACTGGGAATATGTTGGCAATATTAAATTTGATGAAAAAACAGATCAAAAAGATTTCTCTTTCTGCGACGAAGCGCGCATTTACCAATATTTTAACAATTCTGGTGGTGTAGAATATGAAGGCGAGAAAATGGCAATCGAAGCTGAATTTAAAGAAAAATATAATCCTGAAATTGCGAAAAAAGAATCGGGAATGGTGAGAATTCGTTTTGTGGTGAATTGCAAAGGAGAAACCGATCGTTTCAGGATTTTGGGAGTCGATGAAAATTATCAAGAAAAATCGTTTGACACGTCTATTACCAATCAACTTTTAGCCATAGCGAAAAATCTCAAAGGGTGGAAACCTAAAACATACAATAATCTACCGATCGACTATTATCAATACTTAATCTTCAAAATAAAAGATGGAAAAATCGACGAAATATTGCCTTAGTTTACCACTACTTTTAGTCGCTATTTTTTCTTACAGCCAATCGTTGAACTGTGATATTTTTCGTCTGGAAGGAGATTCTACAAGATTTAAGGCATGCAAAAAAGCGATAGAAACAGTTTATGAAAAAAAGCTATATCAGTTCGACCAACGTTTTCACGATGGACTTTCAGAAGCCATCAAGTTAGACCCCAATTTCGATTATCCTTACACAGAACAATCTGTAGCTTACCTAAAAAGTGGTGATTTTGTTTCTTGGAAAAAATTGATTGATAAAAGTGTAGAACTCAACCCGAAAGAAAATTTGGGTTACAGAGGTTGGTGCAGGTATCAATTTTTTAGAGATTACAAAGGTGCAATTCAAGATATTGAAGCCTTAGAAAAATATTTTACTGTTGGTTATTTAGGATATTCTGCAAATGGAGATTATGAATTGCACATAGCAAAAGCTCTTTGTTATTCAGCAATCGGACAAAAAGAAAAAGCGATTTCTATTATTGAAAATCAATTATCAAAAAAAGAGCATTCCGTTGGTTTGTACGATTATTACCAATTGGGAGTTACTTATTTTGAGTTAAATAAATACGACAAAGCATTAGAAAATTTCGAGAAACAAAGCAAGATTTATGATTTTGCAGAAAATATTTTTTACAAAGCAAAAGTTTCAAAAATTAGGAATAAAGATTATTTGGATTTAAAAAATTTGGCATTGAAAACCTATGATGAAGGTAAATTCATGAAGGATGGTTACACTCATCATTTCAATAAAATTTACAAAAAGCAAATCGCAGAATTGTAATTTTTCAATCTTTTAATTTTTTAATCATTTAATTTGAACCAAAAAATGACAGACTTACAATCCATAAAAAACAGATTCGGAATTATCGGGAATTATCCTGCTCTGAATCGTGCCATAGAAAAAGCAATACAAGTTGCTCCAACTGACATTTCAGTTCTCGTTATCGGAGAATCTGGTGTTGGTAAAGAACATATCCCCAAAATTATTCACGCCGAATCAAAAAGAAAACACCAACCATACATTGTAGTAAACTGTGGTGCAATTCCTGAAGGAACCATAGATTCCGAACTTTTTGGTCACGAAAAAGGTGCTTTTACAGGAGCAACAGCAACCAGAAAAGGATATTTTGAAGTTGCAGATGGTGGAACTATTTTCCTTGATGAAGTTGGTGAATTACCTTTGCAGACGCAAGTTCGACTTTTGAGGGTTTTAGAAAGTGGCGAATTTATGAAGGTAGGTTCATCACAAATCCAGAAAACCAATGTGCGAATTGTGGCCGCAACTAATGTGAATATGATGAAGGCGATTCAAGATGGTAGATTTCGTGAAGATTTATTTTACCGATTAAATACCGTGCAAATAGATATGCCACCTTTGCGCGAAAGAAAAGGCGATGTACATTTGCTTTTCAGAAAATTTGCCATCGATTTTGCCGAAAAATACAGAATGCCAGAATTACAATTGACAGATGATGGCGTGAAATATATAGAAAATTACAATTTTCCAGGAAACATTCGGCAGTTAAGAAATTTAGTTGAACAAATGACAGTTGTCGAACAAAATCGCGAGGTAAATTCTGTAAAATTAGCCGAATATATCCCGATGAATACGCAACTTCCGGCAGTTATCAATAGCGGAAAATTAGGTGATAATTCCGATTTTGCTTCAGAGCGAGAAATCATGTACAAAATACTTTTTGACATGAGAAATGATATAAATGATTTAAAATCCTTAACTTCGGAACTGATAAAAAATCGTGGTCAAAATCCGTTTTCAACCCAGGAAAAAGATTTAATTGGTCGTGTTTTTCAATCAGAAAATCAGCAAGTTCCCCAAAACTCTCTGTTGTATTTTGAAAATCAAAACCAAAACAATTCAAACGTATATGTTGCCGAAAACAGCAATCCGTACGAAGATGTAGAAGATATTGAAATAGAAGAAGAGCAACAACCAAATTCGCTCTCATTACAAAATAATGAGCGAGAACTGATTGTGAAAGCACTCGAAAAATATAATGGTAGAAGAAACAAAGCAGCAGATGAATTAGGAATCTCACAGAGAACACTCTACCGAAAAATTAAACAATATAATTTAGAAGATTAATGAAAAATCAGAAGTTAGAAGTTAGAAGTTGGAAGCCAGAAATTTTGATTTGGAAGGGAATTCTTCTCTTTTCTCTTTTTTCTTTTGCCTTATCTCTTCAAAGTTGTTACAGTTTTTCAGGATCATCACTTAGTCCAGAAACCAAGACCATTTTGGTTCGGGATTTCCCAAACAATGCAGCTTTGGTGAATCCAAATTTGTCTCAACAATTTTCGATTGACATACAAAATAGATTTTTGCAAAGAACAACTTTGAAGGGAGCAAAAGACAATCCAGATATTTTAATAGAAGGTGAAATTACAGATTACACGATTACGCCAACTACGATTTCGTCTTCCACGACTGGAAATTCCGGAGTAGAACTTCAAGCTGCTCAAAACAAACTTATGATTACTGTAAAAGTGCATTATGAAAACAAAAAAGAACCCGAAAAAAGTTTTGATCGCACCTTTTCAGATGAATCTTCGTTTAGTAGCGATCTAGACATCAATACCATAGAAAGTACGCAAGTAAAAGTGGTGAATGAAAGAATTATAAATAAAATATTTAATGATATTGTAGCTAATTGGTAACATGAATGCACGAGTTTTAGAATTATTGAAAAGTCCTGATCTGATTTGCAATACAGATCTTAGAATTTTAGAATCAGAGATTAAAAAAACACCTTATGTACAGAGTTTAAGGTCAATTTATCTATTGGGAATTCACCAATTTGCTCCAAAAAGTTATGCAACAGAACTCACCAAAACTGCAGCATATACTACTGATAAAAAAATTCTCTATCAGTTTATTAATGGTAGATTTATTTCAGAAACTACTCCCGTTTCTGAACCCGAAATTGCTTCAAAAAACGCATCAGAAAATGGTATTGAATCAAAAATCGAAACAACAGCTCCTGTTAGTTTCCCAACCACTCTGAATCCAATTTCTGAAACAGAACCCAAAACCGAAGAAGAGCTAAAACCAATTTCTGAAAAGGTTCAGGAAACTGAAATTTCAAATGAAGAAGCAAATGAAAACACCCAAAATTCATTAGAAATTAATAAAAAAATAGAGGAAAAACCATCTATTGAAGCAAACTCATTAATTGCAGAAATTCCTACAAATGAAAATGAAGTAAAATCAATTGAAGAATTGGTTTCTGTAGATAATAAAGAAGAAATTCTGTTATCAGAAGAAAATCAGTTAAATCATACCGCTGAAATTTCAGTTGTTGAGGAGAAACCTATGGTTACAGACATTTCATCTGAAGAAATAATAGAGAAACCAAAAGAAGATGTTGTTTCAGAAGAAAACGCCATTATTTCTAAAGAAGAAGTGGTAATTATTGATGATGAATCATCTAAGACCGAATCTGATTCTGTGAATTTTCATGGATCTGATCATTTTTTACCCGATGTAAAAATTAATATAACCGCAACTTCTTACGAAGCAATACAACCAGTTGTAGCTTCTAACAATAAACACGATGAAGAAATGAAAAAACTCATCGCAGAAGTAGAAGCCAAACTAAAATTAGCTAAAAATCAAATAGTTGCTCCACAAGAAATTTCTGAAAATGAAACTAAAAAAAGTGAAAATTCGATTGAAAAAGCACCTGAAACAACTACTGATTCACCAGTTTTAACCTCAACTCAAAAAACAGAAAAAATAGTACCTGAAAATACCACAACTTCTATTTCACAAGAAACCACTTGGAAACCAATGAATTTTTTAGGAACAACACCAATTTCTGTGACTTCAACTCCTGAAAAGCCAAGTCAAGAACCTGTAAAATCAAGTGTACAAAGTGTAGAAAGTGTAGAAAACAGCACAAATCAAAAAAATCAAGAAGAAGAAAGACCTGTTTTCAATGTGTCTTTTTTCAGTCCAGAAGTTTCACAAATTTCAACAGACGTTGTAACTAAAGAAAATTTGGCAAAAGAAGAACCAAAAGTAGGAAGCAACGTAACCAGTTTCATCAATACTTGGCAAAGTTGGTTGAAAATTGATCGAGATGAAACCAAAATTTCTAACAAAAAAGAAAGTAAAAAAGTTAACGATTCAAAATCGAAAATAATTGAAAAATTCATTGAAAATGAGCCAAAAATTTCAAAATTAAAGGAGGATAGCGATTTTGTTGTCAAAGAAAAAACAAACGATATCTCTCATTTGATGACCGAAACATTGGCAAAACTTTACACCGAACAAAAATTATACAGCAAAGCAATCAACGCTTACGAAATTTTAACACAAAAGCACCCAGAAAAAACGGAGATTTTCCAAGAGAAAATCTTAGAAATCAAAAATCTAAAACTCGGGAAACCATCATGAAAATGAGTGTTACTATTTTTATTGGCCTCATAATTCTTGGTGTTTTTGCAGGATATTTAAGTGGATTAATCGGAATTGGTGGCGGAATTATAGTAGTTCCTGCACTTATTATCATTTTCGGATTTTCGCAATATGCAGCACAAGGAACCAGTCTTACCATGATGATTCCACCAATAGGATTATTAGCAGTAATGAATTACTACAAAAGCGGTTACGTAGATCTGAAAATGGCAGGTTTGTTATGTGTAGGATTTATAATTGGCAGTTATTTAGGTAGCAAAACAGCAGTTACATTACCTCAAGACACTTTGAAAAAAGTCTTTGCAGGGGTGCTTTTTCTAATTTCTATCAAAATGTTTTTTCAGAAATAATACACAAAAATCGCTTCTTTTACGAAGCGATTTTTTATTTCAATTTAGTTAAAAAAAGACTATGTGGTAAAAAATGGTGCAAAAAAAGCTTGAAAAAGCTCATCATTATTA
>CALFIE010000076.1 GCA_937876095.1 uncultured Flavobacteriales bacterium
TATACTTCAATTAAAGAATTGTTCATGAATTTTTCAGGGCTTACAATATTTAATATATCTGATACAGGATTAGGATATATTTTATATTCTTCGTTTATGATTTCATTATTCGATCCAGCAAATCCTGTGAAGGTTAATCCTGGTTCTACTCTTAAATTATAGCAACTGTTTGGACTTGAACCAGAATAAGGATATACTCTTATGTAATAGGTATAATTGGCTGTCCCATTATACTGAATTTTTTCAGAGGTAGTTCCGCTATTTGTTGATGATTTCAGTAGAGTTCCATAAGAGCTGTACAATTTTAAATCTACATCATGTGTTAATCCAGATAGTTTAATGGTGAAATTTCCACCAGCAGATAAAGTGATTTTATAATAATCATTATCTGTTGTAGTTTCTATTGCTGCATTATAGTCTGTATTTAGACTGGTGATTGTTTTTGCAGCAGATCGGGAATTGTTTGGTTCAAAAGCATTATTACAACCTGTAGATGTGCTAGCTGTAGTAGTAAATTGAGCTGTACTATAAGAGCTAGCTAAAGTAGCAGAACAGTTTGTTTTTACTCTCCAATCATATAAAGTACCTGCAGTTAAACCAGAAAGAGTAGTAGTTGTACCAGTAACAGTTTGTACGGTATAATTTGTAGTAGAAGATGGTTTATATTCTAATGAATATCCAGTTGCACCAGAAACTGCATTCCAAGAAACGGTTGCGCTACTTTGTGAAATTGCATTAGAAGTTAAACCAGTTGGAGCACCACAGGTTTCAGTAGATGATGTAGTACCTGTTGCTTTAATGGTATAACAAGTTGTGCTATTGGCACCGTTATATCCTATGATTTTTACATAGTAAGTACCCGCAGCTTGATTTGTTAAGCTTACTGTTTCAGAAGCAGTAGAGGTTTCACCTTTACCAAGTTCTGTTCCAGCAGAATTATAAACATACATGTCGTAATCTACACCACTTGGTCCTGCTAAAGCTACTGTAATATTCCCAGTAGAAGTGGTAGTAAATTTATAATAATCTACATCAGTAGAAGAGCTTATTGCGGCAGAGTTATCTACGTTTAAAGAAATTGCAGCAGCAGTAGCTAAAGTTTCATTTGCTTCAAAAGCTGCAGAACAACCACTTGGAGGAGGTGTAGTTCCTCCTGCAGCAGAACCAATTCCTACTGCATAGAAAGCATTCTTAACTTGATTAGCTTCATTGCTACCAACTCCGTATAAATCTTCGGCAGATTTTATTGAATAGGTTCTTGCATCTGCATAAGTAGAGCTAGATCCTAAGTAGCTTGTATTAGCTCGGTATGCAATTGCAGCAGCTTTATCAATTCCAATTCCAGATACGCTGTAAGCGTTATTGATATCATTGGTTCCTGTTCCACCATTTACAAGTAAATAAAACCAAAAATTCAAAACACCAGAGTTGGTATGAACTCCACAGTAATCATTAGTATCTGTAGGTGAACAACCTACTGTATTCACCCATTTAGTTCCTTTGTAAGTATCGGGTTGACTATAAGCATTAGGATTGCTCATGCTTCTGAAAGTCAATCCTATTTGTTCTCCTAATAACCAATTTGCAGAATTTGGTTTAGCGTAAAAATCTACAGCTATTCCTAAGATATCAGAATAAGCTTCGTTTAATGCGCCAGATTCTGATTGGTATGTCAAGTTAGAGGTTCTATCGGTTACACCATGTGTCATTTCGTGGGCTACAATGTCTAGACAAGTAAGAGGTGTTGTACTTGCATTGCCATCACCATAGGTCATTCTGCTTCCATCCCAATAAGCATTAAGATAATTAGTGCTGAAATGTACATAGCTTAGAATTTTCATTCCAGCATTATCAAGACTATTTCTGTTCAATTTTATTTTGAAAAAATCATAAACCTTTTCAGCTCCCCAATGTGCATCGGTTGCATATTGATCTTCCAAAGTGTTTACATTATTCCAATTATTATCAGCATCTGTAAAATCTACAGCTGAAGAATAGGAAGTTCCTCTTTTCAAGTTATAAGTTTCAATACCATTTCCTCTACCTGTCTCTCTAAGTCTATATGTAGACCCTGAATAATCTGTAGTCATAGATTGGGAGCCACTATAAGCTGTAGTAGCGGTTCCTGCTGCATTTGCGAGAAATGTGTTTGAAGATTTATTGACATTATCGTGTTTAAGCTCTCCATGAAAAATTTCTTTTATTTTATCTTCAGAACCTAGAATTTTTCCGTCAATTGCGTCTACATAGATTATTTTTCTTGATAAAGGAGCGTGAGCGTATACATCTAACTTATAGGCTAACCTTAAGTTGCTTGCATTGAATTCTGATCCAGGAGAATAATATACTTTTTCAGCTTTAGGCAAAAAAGTAGAATTTGGATTTCCAGATTCTCTTTTTATAAAATTTTCTTCATCTTGAAGTTCCCATTTATAAACTTTAGCACCAATAAAGTTTTTAGCAAAATTAAGTGCATCGTTTTCAGAAACGAATGGCTTAATGTTGTTTTTAGTGCTTTCTGGAAATGTTTTCACCAAATCACCATTTTGATAAACCAATTTCCCATTTTTAACATGTTGAATTACATTGGTTCCTTCAACAGGAATCCCATTTAATAATTGAATGAATCTGTAATGTGTAAATCCTAGTTCGTCTGTAGTTTCACTCAAAAGTCTTGTTTCTATTGCGCTAGGAATTCTAGCAAAATTAGAAGCAAAGAAACTTCCCTTTTGATATGTAGGAGCATTTTCTTTTCCAAATTCAATGTATTTCGGATACATTGAATCTTTTTGTGCATACAATCCTGTATAAGATAATACAGCGATTGAAAAAATTAAGATTTTTTTCATAAAATAAAATTATAATATTTTTAATTTTTCAAAAGTAATAAAATTTTTAATTCGAAATTGAATTTTATGTAAAAAATGTAATAATTTTTATCATGTGTATCTAATTTTGTAATTATAGACGAGATTGTATATTAATAAAATTTTAAATTAATTGAATTGAAAAAATAATGGAATGTTGTGTTTCTATTATCTCAATATGCTTATATTATTGTTTTTTTTATTGATTATTGAATTGATGTAATTCATCGAAATTATCAATTTACTACTTTAATTGAATTGAAATTGAAATCTATTTTATAATTGTTACATAGAATAGTTATCATTAAAACAATTATTTTCTTGATTTACTGACTATAGTATATACTTAATATTGAAATTTATTCCGTAACTTTTCATAAAATGACTTAGACTTAATTGTTAAAAATGGAGTGAGTTTCTAGAGAGACTTAAATCAGCTTTTAACAATTTTAATTTTTTTATTTATTGGTGAGATGTCAGAAATAGAAAACCCGACTTGCATTACAAGTCGGGATCCTATTTAAAATAAATTATTATTTATTTTTTAATGAATTTGGAAACTATAGGTTCACCATCTCCATTATCTACTTTTAAAATATAAACTCCACTTGGTAAATTGTTTACTCGGATTTTTTCTTTAGAAGAAGTAATTTTTTGGGTTATTTTAAGATTTCCTGAAAGGTCGTATACTTCAATTAAAGAATTGTTCATGAATTTTTCAGGGCTTACAATATTTAATA
>CALFIE010000077.1 GCA_937876095.1 uncultured Flavobacteriales bacterium
GGGAAGAAAATATCACCAAAGTAGATTCTTATGAAGAATTCAAAAAAGTTTTAGAAGAAAAAGGAGGATTTTTACTTGCACATTGGGATGGTACTGCCGAAGAAGAAGAGCAAATAAAAAACGAAACCAAAGCAACCATACGTTGTATCCCTCTAGATAATGTCTTAGAAGACGGCATTTCTATGATCTCCGGAAAACCTTCAAAACAAAGGGTTTTATTTGCTAAATCATACTAAAAAAAGATTTTTCGCTAAATTTCAAATTAATCTCACAAAAATTATTTGATTTTTTTTGAATTTTTTAATAAAAAAACTTTTTGGACTGAAATTTGCTTATCTTTGGATTGTTAAATTTTAAAAATAAACTATTATGTCATTAAACGTGATTGATCTAATCAAAGGACAACTAGGTCCTGCATTAGTTTCTCAAGCTGCTTCTCAATTAGGAGAAAGCGAATCTGGTGTATCTAAAGCAATCGGCGGATTATTACCAGCAGTTGTTGGTGGTTTAGCTAACAATGCTGATAACCCAGGAATTCTAAATGCACTTACAGGAGCTGCTTCTAGCGGTTTACTTGGAAATCTACTAGGAGGTTCTTCTGATAACTCTATGATTTCAGGCGTTCTTTCTTCTATTTTCGGAGACAAAACTGCAGGATTGGTGAATTCTATTTCTAACTTCTCTGGAGTTAGTAATTCTTCTGCAAGCTCATTGCTAAACACAGTAACTGGTGCTGCTTTAGGAACAGTTGGTAAATATGCATCTGATAACAATCTTGGTGCATCTGGAATCACTAGTCTTCTTGGTGATCAAAAAGGAATCCTTTCTACATTGCTTCCTGCTGGTCTTTCTTTAGCAACTATGGGTCTTAATTGGTCTGATAATAAAGAAAAATTGGTAGAAACTGCACAATCAGTTAAACAAGACATTCATGCTGGTGCGCAAAAAGTAGGACAAGACTTTAAACAAACTGTTGGTAACGTAAAAGATGATCTTAATAACGACAACGGTGGTTCTATCTGGAAATGGTTATTACCACTATTGCTATTGTTATTAGCTGGCTGGTTCCTTTGGAAACAATGTAACAAAGCACCTGAAACAACTACTACAACTACTACTGACACTACAACTGTCGCTACAGACACTACTGCAGCTGTTACTACTGATACAGTTGCTGCAGTTGCACCTGCTGCTAAAACCGATACTGATATTGACTTAAATGGTGTAAAACTAAAAGGTTATGCAGGTGGTTTAGAAGATCAAATGATTACTTTCTTGAAATCTGATGGTTACAAAAATGCTGCAGACGATGCTGCACTTAAAGACAAATGGTATAGTTTCGATCATGTAAACTTCAAAATGGGAAGTTCTACCGAATTAGAAGCTGGTTCACAAGGTCAAATAGATAACTTAATTGCTATCTTGAAAGCATTCCCAGATTCAAAAATTAAAATCGGTGGTTATACAGACAAAACTGGTAACGAAGCTTCTAACGTGAAATTATCACAAGCAAGAGCAGAGTTCATAAAAGCTGCTTTGGCTAAAGCTGGTGTTGGTGCACAAGTTTTAGGTGCAGAAGGTTACGGAAGCAAATTTGCTACTGTTGATGCTTCTGCTTCTGATGCAGAAAGAGCTGTTGACAGAAAAATGGCAGTAAGATTTGCAAAATAATCAAAACCAAATGGTATCGTAAGATACTACTACATACAGAGCCGGAGCAAAAGCAATTTTGTTCCGGTTTTTTTACAAAAAATTCAAAAAAAATGCTTCCAAAATTCATTAGAAGCATATTGTTAAAATATAAAAAAAACTATTTCTTATAGTTATCCAACAACATTTGTAATTGCATAAAACCACCTCCGTTGAAAAGTTCATCCACCCCATTTTCGGTGAGGTATTGTATCGCTTGTCCACTTCTACCTCCACTTCTGCAAAACACGATTTTTGGACCTTGCAATTCTTTAATCTCATCTAATTTCAAAGGAACAGTTGCCAAAGGAATATTCACAGCGCCGTTTATAGCGCCATCTAATTCTAGTTCCATAGGTTGTCGAACATCTATAAGATGGTAATTACCATCAGTTATAATTTTTTCAAAAGTCATAAGTCTATTTTTTTAAGGTTAATTTATTGCTAATTATCTTACTACGTGTAGTTCCAGAATTTTACTTTGGCAAAAATATAAAAAAACTTACCTTCGCAATGTCATCTATGTTACAGAATCAAAAAAAATATACAAATCTTATAAAATCCAAGGCTAAGAATTTTGGGTTTCAAGATTGTGGCATTTCCAAAGCAGATTTTTTGGAAGAAGATGCAAAACCACTCGAAAATTTTTTGAAAAAAAATTACCACGGCGAAATGAAATATATGGAAAATCATTTCGACAAAAGATTGAATCCTACGTTGTTGGTAGAAGGTGCAAAATCGGTGATTTCTTTATCTTACAACTATTTCCCAAGTGCAGAAATTGATTCTCTGGATAATTTCAAAATTTCTAAATATGCTTATGGTGAAGATTATCACGAAATAATTAAAGAAATTTTGGCTGAAATAGTGGCAGAACTTCAGGTAGAAATCGGTGATTTCGCTTACCGGATTTTTGTAGATTCTGCGCCAGTTCTCGAGCGAAGTTGGGCAAGAAAATCTGGAATTGGTTGGGTTGGAAAAAATGCCAATCTGATTACCAAAAAAAATGGATCTTTCTATTTTTTGGCAGAAATAATTTGCGATTTACCACTGGAATATGACCACGAAACGACCGATCATTGCGGAACTTGCAGAAAATGCATAGATTCTTGTCCTACAAATGCCATAGTTTCAGACAAAATTGTAGATGGTAGCAAATGTATTTCTTATGCAACCATAGAATTGAAAAACGAAATTCCTGATTTTTTTAACAATAAAATGCAGGATTGGATTTTCGGTTGTGATATTTGCCAAGATGTTTGTCCGTGGAATCGGTTTTCGCTGCCTCATCATCAACCAAAATTTCAACCGAATTCTTTCATTACAAATTATAGAAAATCTGATTGGCAAGAACTCACCCAAGAATTATTTTCAGAAATATTTAGAAAATCTGCCGTTAAAAGAACCAAATTTTCTGGTCTAGTTCGGAATATTAATACACTGATTGATAGTAATTTGTAAAATCAGCAACTGTTTTACAAAAAGTTTACCAAGGAATTACAATTCCTGAACTATCATTTATGATAATTTTATCAAAAAAAAATAAATGAAAAAATACATCATCTTTTTATTAAAAGCAATTTGGGCTATTATTGGATTTGTTGCAATCTATGCACTTTGTGCATTACTAATTCCTTACATAGAAATTCCAGCCGAAAAAACCACTGAACCAAAAACCAAAGAGTTGTTTCTGCTAACAAATGGTGTACATACCGATTTGGTAGTACCCATAAAATCTACTGAAATCGATTGGAGTACCGAAATCCCTTTTGAAAATACGCTTTCTAAAAAAACAGATTTCAAATATATCGCAATTGGCTATGGCGACAAAGGTTCTATCTAGATACGCCAACTTGGGCAGATTTGAAATTTTCTACGGCTTTCAAAGCGGCATTTTGGTTGGGAGAATCTGCACTACATTGTACCTATTACAAAAATATGCAGGAAAACAGAGATTGCGTGAAAATGATGATTACCAAAACAGAATACGACCGATTGATAAAATACATCAATGATACTTTTCAACGTGACCAAAATGGTAAATCACTTTTAATAAAAACCAATGCAGTCTATGATAAAAATGATGCGTTCTACGAAGCAAACGGAAAGTATAGTTTTCTATCAACTTGCAATACTTGGACCAACAATGCTCTGAAAGCAGCTGGACAAAAAGCCGCACTTTGGACTCCAAGTGATCGTGGAATTTTTCTGCATTATGAGAAATGATTGATTGATTGATGAATAATAATTGAGGTATTCGAAAATATAATTTCTATAATTTTTTTGGTATTTTTTATAAAAATTGATAAAAAATATTAGTTGCTGGTTTTCAAACTGAACACCAAATCAATTGGATCTTTTACCATAATCATTCCTGCCATTTTTTTGGGTGGTTCTATCCCAAAATCACTGAATTTTACGGTTTTGTTACCCAATAATTTATTTTCATAGTAAGTTAAATCTACTGCGTAGATTTTCCTACGATTCATCATATTCACTTCTAAATTAGCACGATAGGTATTGGTAGAATTTTTGGTAATAAACAAAAACCGAATTACTAAATTGGGGTAATTTTTAGCATCCAGAAAATTTTTGAAATCTTTAGTAATTAATCTATTTTGGCAATCGAAATCAGAAACTTGCAAAGATATTTCTGGTAATTTTCTATTAAAGTTTTTATCATTTAAATACCAATTGACTTCCCGAATATTCTGATTGATGCATCTGAAAGAATTGATGTTGGTTTTACCCAAAATTTCGATGAAGCTTTCTTGCGCTTTGCAAGCATATCCAAAGAAAACAAAAGTAAAAAGTATATAAAAATTTCTCATAATAACCTATAAAAAGGGGCTAAAAAACGCCCCTTTTTCTTTAGTTACAAATTATCTATTAAAATCCGATGGTTGCTTCCATCATGATTCCGTTGAATTTACCTCCGTACAAAGTGGTATTGGTTCCCCAAGCTGTACTTTTATCATATTTTTGATTTACATATTCTATTTTTGCTAGAATATTTTTGGTCATATACCAACCACCACCAAAGTTTAATCTATCAATTTTTCTACTGTCTGCACCATCATAATCTTTACCACTAATTGTATTGTATTTTCCACCAATGTAGTACTGTTCTTTACCACCAAATCTATATAGCAACTCTGCTGCCAATTGTGTGTAACTACCTTTGGTATCTTGCAAAGTGGTACCTGTTTTTATTTTGTAACCAGAAACGTTTTCAAAAGTTCCAAAAAATTCTAAACCTTGGTATTTAACGAATGGATTGATTTGGAAAGCGGTATTTTTTCTAAAACCAGGGTTGAATCTACCTGTTGCTTGGTTAGAAGTTCCGGTAGCATCTGCAGTAGTTAGTAACACATAATAATATCTTGAACCTGCTCTGTCTGCACTGTACAGATAAGTACCTGTATTTAGACCTTGATTGGTGTAGAATGAACCTGTTAAACGCACTCTTAGTTTATCATCTATTTGTTTGTCATAGCCAATTTTTCCGTAGATAGAAGCTTTGTTATCATTGTTTCCTTTAATTACAGATTGATTGAGTTTTCCGTTAGAAATACCAAGCATACCTATGAATCCGTTTTTGTAATAATATACCTCTCCAAAAGCTTCTGTAGAGAAATTATCCATAATTAAATTTCCTACAAATGAGTTGTTAATTGCTTCGGCATTGTCTGTTCTCCTAAAATGTGAATCACCATAGTTGATTTCATCCATACCAATTTTTACTCTGGTATTTTTCATGATATCACCTAAAAATCCTGGTGAAATAAAATCGAGATTATCAATTTGTATGTAGCCACCTTTTACCCAAGCTTCGTTGTGGTGTCTTGCAGATAAATAGGTTCTCAAATGCATTTTCACACCTTTTGCTAAATATGCGTTGACATCTAAATTAGCTGTTGGCAAATTGAAATTATTTTCTAAACTGATGAGTGGTGCTGTAGTTGCACCTTCTGTCCAGTGTTTTACACCTTGATATTGCAAGGCAAAATCTCCACCAATGGTAACTTTTACCCCATCATATTCTGGGGCTACTACTTTTGGATCTTCGAAGATATTTCTATCATATTTTTCTGGAGCTAGATACGCTCTCATACTGTTGGTGTTTTCCTGTGCTTTTGCAAAACTACCAGTAATTACAACTGCTAGTACAATGCTTTTTAATAATAAAGTTCTCATTATATATAAATTTATTTGTTTAAAAAATTAATTGGCTACTATGTTTACCGAAACGGTAACTGCAT
The DNA here is from genome assembly GCA_937876095.1 of uncultured Flavobacteriales bacterium. Lineage (GTDB taxonomy): Bacteria > Bacteroidota > Bacteroidia > Flavobacteriales > Weeksellaceae > CALFIE01. Next base: position 5,952 of record CALFIE010000077.1, read on the forward strand.
CACCTGTATGTACTCCTAAGAAACCTGGAGTTTCCATACCAAAATCTGACATTTTCATGCTTTCTGATGCAGTTATGGTGTAAGAAGTTCCGTTTTTTACCACACTTATTGGCAAGGTTACATTTTTGCTAACACCAGCAATGGTTAATCTACCTGTGATATTACTTTTACCCAAATTGATTGCAGTTGCAGTAAAACTTATGTTCGGATTTTGTTCTGCTTTCAGTGCTTTGTATGCTTTTTTGTCCATCATTTTACCTTTGGTACTTTTCAAACTATTTGCAGCGGTCGTAAATTTGATATTGGTAATACTATTGTTGCTAATAGTTGCGCTGAAATTCGCTGCGGTAGAAGTCATAGTCCAATCATGCATAGGAGAAGTACCAGAAACCGAAACTTTAGCTGTTTTTCCTGTAATATTTTGTGCATTCAACAAATTGGTAAGAAATAAGATGAAAATACTCATCATCATCATGCTTGTACTTAATTTTTTCATTTTATCAAAAATTTAAAAAATTGGTTAATTATTGCTAATTTGACAACACAAAGTTATACCGTGTTTTTATGAAATCAAAAAAAAAATGACACAAAAAAAAAATGACATTTATCAAATATCTTTTTCCTATCCTCCTTTTTATTTCGTCGGAACAGTTATTGTCCCATGTCAGCAAGCTGCCTAGATATTCGAATTTGTTCACATTTTCTATGGTGTTTCCTGCTACCCGAATTCTGTTTCC
>CALFIE010000078.1 GCA_937876095.1 uncultured Flavobacteriales bacterium
TATTATTGCTAACATTACAGGGATGGGTAATTAAACGGATAATCAAAAAAAAAATTGTAAATCCAGAAAGTAACTATGAATTTAGAGAAATTTATTGAATACGTTCAAACAGAGAACAAAGTAGAACCAAAAGATGTAATGCCCGAAGATTACAGAAAATTATTGGTTCGCCAAATTTCGCAACACGCCCATTCCGAAGTAGTTGGGATGTTACCAGAAGCTAATTGGATTACGAGAGCACCAAGTTTACGCAGAAAAATGGCACTTTTAGCAAAAATTCAAGACGAAGCAGGACACGGTCTGTACTTATATGCTGCTACAGAAACCTTGAACAACGGCGACATTCCTGCTGATAGAGATACTACGTATAATGATATGTTAGAAGGTAAAGCAAAATATTCCAGTATTTTCAACTATCCCGCACTTTCTTGGGCAGATATTGGTGCGATTGGTTGGTTGGTAGATGGTGCGGCAATTATGAACCAAGTGATGTTGATGGGAAATTCTTACGGACCATATTCCAGAGCAATGGTTCGGATTTGCAAAGAAGAATCGTTTCACCAAAGACAAGGTTACGAAATCCTAATGACGCTTTGTAGAGGAACCCAAGAACAAAAAAATCTTGCACAAGAAGCACTCGATCGTTTTTGGTGGCCTGCTTTGATGATGTTCGGACCGAATGATGAAGCATCACCTAATTCTCAAAAATCAATGAATTACCGTGTGAAAAGGGAAAGCAACGATTCTCTTAGACAGCGTTTTATAGATGTTACTGTTCCACAAGCAGAATTTTTAGGACTAAAAGTTCCAGATAAAAATTTGAAATGGAACGAAGAAACCGGTCATTATGAATTTGGAGATTTACCTTGGGATGAATTTAATGAAGTTTTAAAAGGAAACGGACCTTGCAACAAAAAAAGACTGGAAACCAAACGTATAGCACAAGAAAAAAACGCTTGGGTAAAAGAAGCAGCTTTGGCTTCTGCAGCGAAAAAGAAAATTTGAAAATGAGTTAATTTGAAAATTTGAGAATGAAGTTTTTTCAACTTTTTATTTTTTTTATTTCGATTTCTTTTTATTCCCAACAAAAAAGAAATGCAGATTACTATGCACAAATTCCTGAAAAAATTGAGAATGAACAAGAAATTAGGATTTATCAAGGAAATGGAATTACAAATAGTGGGAAAATTTTTAGAATTTTCAAAGAAAAAAATAGTTGGAAAGCAGAATTGATTCAATGGTTTTATGATAAACAAATAAGTTCAGATGAATATCAATCTGTAAAACCAATTGTTACAAAATTAAAATCAGATAAAAATCTTTATGAAGTTTTTTTGAATTTTGAAGTAAGAAATATTGGATTTTTACCAAAAGAAAATACATTTAAATATAAAAGAGAAAAACAAGAAGTGGTTTATGATGAAGATAGTAATGATTATGTTATATCAGTTATTTCAATGAGTATTGTAGATGGTGTTGATTATCTTGTTAAGTACAAAAACGGAATAAGGAGTAATGAATTTCGATATAATAATCCACAAAGTTATTTAGATAATACACCAAATATTGATGAATATAAGTCGTTTTTAGAAATTTTAAAATATATTAAATCAGAATTTAAAATAGAGATTTAAAAATTCCAACAACCAACAACTAACAACAGACAACCAAAAAAATATGAGCAACTTAGATATGTGGGAAGTTTTCATACAAACCAAACCAGGTTTGTCTCACAAACACGCAGGAACGGTACAAGCACCAACTGCAGAAATAGCACTACAAAACGCAAGAGACGTTTACACCAGAAGAATGGAAGGTACTTGTATTTGGGTAGTGCCAAGTAAATATATGGTTTCCAGCGAAGGTATGGATCAGGAAGCATTTTTCGATCCTGCAGATGATAAACTCTATCGTCATCCTACGTTTTATGATATACCAAATGATGTGAAAAATATGTAATCATTGTATAATGTAAAAAGTACAATGTAAAATGTAAAAAAAATTGAATCAGTACTTTGTACATTGTACTTTGTACATTTTACAAAAAAAATGAAAAACTATATCCTAAAAATAGCAGATGATGCTCTAATTATGGGGCAAAGATTAGCAGAATGGTGCGGAGAAGGTCCGTATCTGGAAGAAGATATTGCTCTGATCAATATTTCGCTCGATTATCTCGGTCAAGCCAGTAATTTTTACAAATTGGCAGCAAAACTAGAAGGAGCAGGCAAAAGCGAAGACGATCTGGCAATGTTGCGTCTGGAAAAAGAATACCTGAATGCACAATTGGTAGAATTACCAAATGGCGATTATGCACAAACGATTTTGAAAGTGTATTTCTTCGCGGTGTATCAGAAATTATTATACGAAAATCTCAGCAACAGTGCCAATGAAGATTTGGCTGCAATTGCTCAAAAATCTTTGAAAGAAGTGAAATACCACTTATTGCACGCCAATACTTGGTTGCAAATTTTTGCTTCGGGAACCGCTGAAAGTGAGACGAGATTGCAAAATGCACTCCATCATTTGTGGGAATATACCGGTGGTTTGTTTGATGAGGTTGAAAACGAAAACGATTTGGTAAGTTTAGATATAATTCCATCATCTCAAAAATTATATGAAGTTTGGAAATTACAAGTTGCCGGAGATTTCAAAAATTTTGGACTGAAAGTACCAGAAAGTACTTTTATGCAAAAAGGCAGTAGAAAAGGCATACACACCGAATATTTTGGTTTTATTTTGTGCGAACTGCAATATATGCAAAGAACCTATCCTAATTGTGTTTGGTAGAAAAGTTAGATGTTGGAAGATGGAAGTCGGAAGTTTTTTAATATTTTGTCATTCTGAATGAAACGAAGTGAAATGAAGAATCTCTTTCTAATTTTATTTTTTATAATGTCTTTTTTTTCTTGTAAAAAAAAAGCATTTGATGATGTTTATAAAATTTCAGACAATAAAAGTCTTGAAGAGCTTTTTAGTTTAAAAAATTATAAGACACAGAAAAAAAATAAAATTAATGATTCAGTCTTACATATTTTAGCAACCAATGGAGCTTTTTTTCTAGAAGGAGATTTTAACACTAAATTTTCTGAAAAAACAGGTTTCTGGACTTTAACCAATAAGAATGACTCAAAAAAAATTGAAATTGATTATATTGTTTTTGCAAAAAATGATGTTCATAAAAATCAAATTATATTTTCTAATAATGGAATTATAGATTCAGTTAATAGTAAATTTTATAACTTGTTTTGGAAATCTGAAAATGGTAAAAGGACTTTATATTTAAATTTCTATTCTCCTCGAAATGAATCAGAATTATTTGCAAGTGCATCAATAAGATATTTTATTGGAAGAGATAAAAAGAAAATTATTGAAGATTCTTTTGTTTTGAAGAATGGAGATGGAATTTATAGAGAAAAAGTTGACTATGATTTTAAAAAAGGTGATAAAATTTCTGGATATTTTTCTGAATTTGTTAACATAAAGAAAGAAACAAAAGATTCAGTTTTTATAGGTAATAACACAATTTATTTTCATAAAAAAGTTGAATAATCTTTTAAATATACTCGCTCAAATTCCCGATCCCGAAATTCCAGTCATCAATATTGTGGAACTCGGGATTGTTCGTGATGCCAAAATGGTGTCAGAATCAGTAGCAGAAATTGTGATTACACCTACGTATTCTGCGTGTCCTGCCATGTTCAATATAGAAGAAGACATCATCAAAATTTTTAAAGAAAAAGAAATTTCCGCCAAAGTAACCACCCAAATCTCACCAATTTGGACCACCGATTGGATTACCGATGAAGCAAGAGAAAAACTCAAAAATTACGGAATTGTTCCGCCAGAAAAAGGGGCTGACCAAAATCATATCAACGTGCCGAAAGCGTGCCCAAGATGTGGATCTACTGATACGGTGCAACTTAGCCGATTTGGTTCTACACTTTGCAAAGCAACTTATCAATGTCAAAGTTGTTTAGAACCTTTTGATTATTTCAAATGTCATTAAATTTTCTTAACTTTATGCAATAAATCATATGATTTAATTAATGAACTAAACAATAAAATATAAATACTATGTACACTCAATTTGACGTAGAAACCCATTTCGATGGGAAAGTAAAAATCGCGTATCTCAATCAAGCAGATACTATGAATGCGCTCACAAAACCATCTTTAGCAGAATTGAAAGATTTTTTTGCACGTTGTAGTAATGATGATCAAGTGCGTTGTGTTGTTATTTCTGGTAGAGGAAGAGCTTTCAGCTCAGGACAAAATTTAGATGACGCTTTTGTACAAGGCAAAGAACATCACGATAAGCACATTGTTCACAAAATAGTGAAAGATTACTATAATCCTTTGGTTTTAGAAATTACCCAATGTAAAAAACCTGTGGTAGCTTTGGTAAATGGACCTGCAGTTGGAGCAGGTGCAATGTTGGCTTTAATTTGTGATATTGTTTTGGCCTCTGAAAATGCGTATTTTATGCAAGCATTTTCCAATATTGGATTAATTCCAGATACAGGTGGAACGTATTTTTTACCTAAATTAGTTGGTAGACAAATGGCCAATTATTTAGCGTTTACCAACAAAAAATTGAACGCAGACGAAGCCAAATCTCTTGGTTTAGTAGGTGAAGTTTTCGGTGAAAGTGATTTTGAAAAAAAATCTATGGAAATTTTAGAAAACATTGCAAATATGCCTACAAGTGCTTTGAAATTGACTAAAAAAGCTTTCTTACATTCTTATGACAACACCTTGAAACAACAATTGGAATTAGAAGCAGAATTGCAACAAGAAGCTGCTCATACCGATGATTTTTTTGAAGGAGTAGATGCATTTTTAGAAAAAAGAAAACCGAATTATAAAGGGAAGTAGTGAGTTAATTTGATGATGAGATAATTAGTTAATTTAAGGACTTTTTCATTATCACATTACCTAATTACCTAATTATCACATTATGAAGGTAGGAATCATAGGATCCGGAACTATGGGAATAGGAATTGCGCAAGTTGCAGCTACTGCTGATTGCGCAGTTTTTTTGTATGATGCCAATTCGGTGCAAACCGAAAAATCATTAAAAAATTTAAAAATTTCCCTTGATAAGTTAGCCGAAAAAGGCAAAATTTCTGCTGAGAAATCGTTGGATATTTTTAGCAATATCAAACCTTGCTTAGACCTTGAAAATCTGCAGGATTGCGATTTGGTGGTTGAAGCCATTATAGAAAACAAGGAAATTAAAACCGAACTCTTCCAAAATCTTGAAAAAATAGTTTCAGAAAATTGTATTTTGGCAAGTAATACCTCGTCTATTTCCATCACTTCTTTGCAAGCAAATTTGCAAAAACCAGAACGTTTCATTGGAATTCATTTTTTCAATCCGGCTCCTATTTTACCATTGGTAGAAGTTATTCCAGGACTTTTAACCAATGAGAATTTGTCTGCAGAAATGCTTGAACTGATGAATTCTTGGGGAAAATCTCCGATTGTTGCCAAAGATGTTCCTGGTTTTATTGTTAACCGAATTGCACGACCTTTCTACGGAGAAGCACTCCGAATTGTGGAGGAAAATTTAGCAACGCCAGAACAAGTAGATGATGCTATGAAATCGCTCGGAAATTTCAAAATGGGACCTTTTGAATTGATGGATTTAATCGGGATTGATATTAATTTTTCGGTAACTACAATGGTGTACAAAGATTATTTCTACGACCCGAAATATAAACCATCTCTTCTTCAACAAAGAATGAGCGAAGCGAAATTGCTCGGTAGAAAATCAGGGAAAGGTTTTTACAATTATTCAGAAGGCGCCGAAAAACCAAGCCCCAAAAAAGACGAGAATTTGTACCAGCAAATTTTTATGAGAATTATCTCAATGCTCATAAATGAAGCAGTGGAAGCCAAAAGATTAGGAATTGCAAGCGATGAAGACATAGAAACTGCCATGCAAAAAGGCGTAAATTATCCGAAAGGTTTGTTGAGTTGGGGCAAAGAAATTGGTTTTTCTAAAATTTCTGAAACGTTACAAAACTTATATACCGAATATCAGGAAGAGCGATACAGACAAAGTCCGTTGCTTAGGAAAATGAATTAGATAATTAGCCAATAAGAAGATTTATTTTTTCATTTTTCAAATTGCCACATTAACTCATCATCAAATTAAAAAACTATGAATCCAAAATTTATTTCTGCTCTCATCAATGCTGTTATTTCATTTGTAGTTATTTTGGCTTTGAGTTTTTTCATGAATAAATTCATCAATAATTCTACCCAAACTTTCATGGAGTTTTTTCAAGAAAGATGGATGATTTTGGTAGGTTTTGTTTTGATTTTTACGATTTATAATTCATTTATTAAAGGCAGAAAATCAAAATAATAGACAACTCAATTACTTCACAACTCTTTGATTCAATAACTTTACAAAAAACATGACTCCATTAGAAACCGCACAATATATGCTTAATCAGGACTATTTCTCACAATGGATGGGAATAAAACTGGTTGAAGTTCGAGAACATTATTGCCTCATAGAAATGCCTATAAAACAAGAAATGATCAATGGTCTGAAAACGGTTCATGGTGGTGTTACGTTTTCATTGGCAGATTCTGCACTCGCTTTTTCGTCTAATAATTCGGGAGATGCTGCAGTTGCGCTCAATTGTATGATTAACTTCACCAAAGCAGTTCGTTTAGGCGACACCTTAGTTGCCGAAAGCATTCTCATGGCAGATACCAGAAAAACTGCGGTGTATGATATTACCATCACCAATCAGCGCAAAATTGTGGTCGCAAGTTTCCGAGGAACGGTCTATAAAATCGATAAAAAAATCGTGGATTTGTAATTAACAACCAATGAGATTACTTGATTTTTTATGTTTTTTTGTTGTGGTTATTACATCCATTTTTTTTTCCTATGATGCATATCAAAATAGGGACTACAATTGGGATTTACCAGGTTATTTAGGAGTATATTACAAAAATCAGTTTCCTGAAGATAAAGTAAAAGTGCATCAATTGGTGTATTCTCAGATTCAGAAAGAATCTTCTCCTGATGTTTTTTTTAAAGTTATGGGTTTAGATGAGCCTACTAAAGCAACCCATAGTTTTGCAACTAATAGTGAAGCTTTTGATCAGCAATTACCTTACTATGAAATAAAATTTTTGTACAATGCAGTGATTTGTTTTCTTAGTCAATTTGGTTTATCGATCTCTTTGTCTGCGCAGTTACCCAACTTTATTTTTTACTTTCTTTCATCAGTACTATTATTTTTTATTTTTTATGAAATTTTTTATAAAAAATCAATTTTAGCTGCTCTTTTTACATTGGTTTTGATTTCTTTACCATTCTTTAGAGTAATTGCAATTTCTTGTACACCAGATAGTTTTGCTATTTTTATGCTTTTATACTTTATGTTTTCTGTTATAAAAAAATATTCTAATTTTTACTTATTCTTAATTTTAGTATTTTTGGTTTTGATTCGACCAGATTACATCATTTTTGGGGTGACTTATTTTTTTGCAGTTGTGATGTATCAATTCCTGAAAAAAAGAAGCATAGACTATCAACAAGTAATTTTTATGCTTGTTTTGCTTGCAGTATATTTTGGGATACTTAGATTGTACCAATATCCTGGTTGGAAATCAGTTTTTTATGATTCTTTTATCCACAGAAGAAATTTTATTTCTACTGAACCTGCTATTTTTAGTTTAAAAAAATATGTAGAAATTACTTTGAACGCTTTAATTTATATGAAAAAAGTAAATTTAGTTGCAATAGTTTTCACAACTATTTCTTGGTTTTATGCTAGAAATTCATGGGATAAAATAGTCGCAATACTTTTGTTTATAAATCTTCAACTTAAGTTTTTAACATTTCCAGCAGCTGGTGAATATCGATTTTTTGTTGGTTTTCTTTTAATTATTACGATTTGGTCAATTTATTTATTAGTAAAAAATAACTTTGTAATTAGTAATTACTTCCATAAAAAAATTACATAATAATTAATCCTTATTTTCTCAAAATATAGAAATTCTGTATCTTAACTGCAGTAAAAAAACAAAGGTTTCATAATTAATACAAATCTCAATTTTTCAAATGAAATTACTTTCAAAAATTTTATTATTTTCTATTTTTTTAAATTTATTTTCAATTATTAAAAGCCAAGAAAATAAAATGAATTTAAGTCTGAAGAAAGACCTAGATGAAATAATGTTTTTAGATCAAACATGGAGAGAGCTTTTTGATAATAATTTGCCCCAAGAAAAAAGATTATCATTACTTAATAAATTAAATGTAACAGAGCAAATATTTAAGGAAAAAGGATGGGGCTTAGTAATTCAGCAAGACAGTATCAATATTAGAAAAGTTGAGAAAATTATTGAAAAATACGATTATCCAGTAAAATCATTAGTAGGAGAGCCAACCAATAAATCTGCTTGGTATGTAATTCAACACTCAGATAAAATTAAAAAATATTTACCGATTATTAAAAAAGCAGCAGAAAATAAGGAAATTGAGTTTACATTGTATGCTATGATGTATGACCGCTTTTTAATGCAAAAAGGGAAAAAGCAAAAGTACGGAACACAAGGTTATGGAAGTCATGGTATGAGAAACGGCAAAGAATTTTCATTTAACATAATTTGGCCAATTAAAAATCCAGAAAAAGTTAATGAATTAAGAAAAAGTGTTGGCTTTACCCAAACCATTGAAGAATATGCAAAAGATTTATATGGAGATGATTTTCAATATAAAATTTATACTTTAGACGAGGTAAAAAAATTATAAAATCAATAATCATTTATCATCTATCACTCATCACTTATAAAAATATGAAACTCAAAAACTATATATCTGGACAATGGATCGAAGGAAATGGGCACGAAATTCCGCTTTACAACGCGGTAAACGGAGAATTGGTTGCCATTTCCGATACTACAGGAATTAATTTTGATGAAGCCCTCCATTTTGGGAGAACAACAGGTTACAAAAATTTGTCTGCAATGACGTTTTATGACCGTGGAGAAATGCTAAAAAAAGTTGCCTTATACCTTTTAGAAAGAAAGAAAAAATATTACGAACTATCCTACAAAACTGGTGCAACACACGTAGATTCTTGGGTAGATATCGAAGGTGGTTTTGGTACGTTTTTCACGTATTCTGGTTTGGCAAAAAGAATGTTACCAAATACACCATTTTGGGTAGATGGTGATGTACAAAAAATTTCAGCTAACGGAACGCATTTAGGTACGCACATTCTCACACCAAGTGAAGGAGTTTCTATACAAATTAATGCCTACAATTTTCCAGTTTGGGGATTGTTAGAAAAACTCTCAACTTCGCTTTTGGCAGGAGTTCCTAGTATTGTAAAACCATCACCTTATGGTTCATACCTTACCAATGCCGTTTTTCAAGATATGATTGAAAGCGGTTTGCTTCCTGAAGGTGCTGTACAATTGGTTTGTGGCGAACCAGGCAATATTTTAGATTTTGTAAAAGATGGAGATTCTGTACTATTTACGGGTTCTGCAAATACAGGTAGAAAATTGAAGTCACTTGCTTCGGTTTCTGGTAATGCCGTTCGTTTCAATATGGAAGCCGATTCTCTCAACTGTTCTATACTTGGTTTAGACGCAAAAGTAGGAACTCCGGAATTCGATTTGTTCATCAAAGAAGTGAAAAACGAAATGACAACCAAAGCGGGACAAAAATGTACTGCCATTCGTAGAATTATTGTTCCAGAAAATTTGGTGGGAGATGTTCAAAATGCCTTGTCAAAAGCACTTGACCAAACCAAAGTCGGAAATCCTCTGAGCCGAGAAACCAGAATGGGAAGTATTGTTGGAAAAGAACAAGTGGAAGTTTTACATCAAAAAATTAATCAATTAAAATCTGAAACCGAACTCATTTACGATGGTAAACACGATTTGGTAGAAGCCAATTACGAAAACGGCGCATTTGTAACGCCTAAAGTTTTCTATAACGATCGCCCTTTCGAGAAAAATATTTCTCACGAAGTAGAAGCATTTGGTCCTGTTTCTACGATAATGCCATACAAAGATGCGGAAGAAGCTGCAGCTTTGGCAAAACGTGGAAAAGGAAGTTTGGTGGGTTCCATTATTTCTCATGACGAAAAATTTGTAGCCGAAACTTCTTGGAAAATGGCTTCCACACACGGAAGAATTTTTGTTTTGAATAGAGATAATGCCAAAGAAAGTACAGGTCATGGTTCACCTTTGCCAACATTAATGCACGGTGGTCCTGGTAGAGCAGGAGGTGGCGAAGAAATGGGTGGCTTAAATGGTTTGCATTTCTTTTTGCAAAAAACTGCAATACAAGGTTCACCAGATATTTTAACCGCAATTACCAAAATTTATACACAAGGAGCTGAAAAAAAATTCAGTGACAAGCATCCGTTCCGAAGTTATTTTGAAGAAGTACAAATTGGTGATTCTCTAGAAACAGCAGGTAGAACGGTTACCGAAGCTGATATTGTAAATTTTTCCAATGTTTCTTGGGATCATTTCTATGCACATACCGATGCAACTTCGCTCAACGGAACTATTTTTGATAAAACCGTTGCACACGGATATTTTATTCTTTCCGCAGCTGCTGGTTTGTTTGTTTCAGGTAAAAAAGGACCAGTAATTGCAAATTACGGACTAGAAAATGCAAGTTTTTTCAAACCAGTTTATGCAGGTGATACCATTACGGTTTATCTTACTGCTAAAGAAAAAATCAACAAAGGCGTAAAAGGTAGAAATATTCCTTCTGGAGTCGTAAAATGGTTGGTTGAAGTCGTAAATCAGAGAGATGAGGTAGTTTGTGTTGCAACGATTTTGACTTTAGTTGCCAAAAAATCTCCGTTTATGGATTTGAATAAAACTCAAATTCAAAAATTATTGAACGGATTAACTGAAAATTCACAGCCAAATTGGGGGAAAATGACTCCTCAAGAAATGTTGGAACACCTTGATACTACACTATTGTACAGCATTGGAGAAACAGAATCGGAATTTTGTGTTACGCAAGAAGAACATTTGGAAAAATACCAAGATTCTCTCTACAATTTCCGAAAAATGCCAAGAGATTTTCCTGCACCTTTTTTACCAAAAGATGGAACTTTGCCTGAATTGAAATACAAAAATTTACAAGAAACAAAAGAGAAATTTATAGAAAATTTACAGAAATACCACATCTATTACCGAGAAAATCCCAATGCAGAACATTTGCACTATGTCTTCGGAAAACTCAACAAAGAAATGATGGAACTGATGCATAAGAAACATTTTACACATCATTTTGAACAATTCGGACTAATTTGATAATGAGGTGATTTGATAATTAGTTAATTAAACTATTATCATTCTAAATCAATTCATTTTCTCATTACCACATTATCTCATTAACAAATTACCTAATTAATAATGGAATTCGTAACCTCAGAAATAAAAAACAACATTGCCGTAGTCACTTTCGGGACGCCGAAAAGTAATTCTTTACCAGGCGAAATTTTAGAAAAACTTGCCCAAACTATTTTGGATGAAGGAAAAAAAGCAGAAGTAAAAGCTATTTTGCTAAAATCAGAAGGCGAAAAAGCATTTTGTGCAGGAGCAAGTTTTGATGAATTATTGGAGATTGAAGAATTAGAAACTTCCCAAAAATTCTTTGGAGGTTTTGCAAAAGTGCTCAATGCAATGCGTAATTGCGGGAAAATAGTCGTAGTTCGTGTTCAAGGCAAAACAACAGGAGGTGGAGTAGGAATTGCGTGTGCTGCAGATTATTGTTTCGCTACCGAAAATGCTGAAATGGCACTTACAGAAATTAATCTTGGGATTGGTCCGTTTGTAATTGGCCCGTTTGTAGAACGTAAAATTGGTAAATCTTCCTATGAAGCAATGTCTATAGATGCTGATTTCCGAAGTGCAGATTGGTGCAAACAGCGTGATGTGTATCATTCCGTTTCACCTACTATTGAGGAAATGGACGAAAAAATTGCAGAGTTTTTAGAAAAATTATCGAGCAGAAGTTCTGAAGCTTTGGCTTTAATCAAAAAAGTTTCTTGGGAAGGAACCGAACATTTTGAAAACTTGATGCCCGAAAGAATTTTGATGAGCGCAAGTCTCATTTTGGAAGACACCGCAAAACAAAATATCGAAAAAATTAAGGAAAGACTTCGCAGTAAGCTTTAAACCACAAAAGTCACAAAGGATAATTGTTATTTTTTAGACTTTTGTAGCACTGTTTTTTAAGCGTTAAAAACTTTTGTGCTTATTGTGGTTTAAAATGGGGTAAAAATATTTTGCAGTTTCGAAATAATATTTAACTTTGCATTACAAAGTACTTTTTATGGATTCGAAAAATTATCACGAAGACTTGTCGCACATCCGTCAAATGATGGAAAAATCTTCTCGATTTATCTCATTAAGCGGACTTTCTGGCGTTTTTGCAGGACTCACTGCTTTGGTTGGTGCAGTGTATGTTTATTTTCTTTTTGAGAAAAACGGCATCAATTATTTTGATGGGGAAAGAAATATTTACAGTCACGGTTTGGTAAACCAACTTTTCTGGACGGCATTCGTAACTTTGGTGATTGCAGTTTCATTTGGTTATATTTTCACCGCAAGAAAAAGCAAAAAGAAGGGTTTGAAAATTTGGGATGCCACCACAAAACGACTGTTGTTCAACTTTGCCGTTCCACTTTTTACAGGTGGCGTTTTTTGTATCGCGATGCAAATGTATCACCTATTTGTTTTCATTGCACCTTCAATGTTAATTTTCTATGGATTGGCTTTGGTAAATGCTTCCAAATATACGTTAACCGATGTGCAATATTTAGGATATTTAGAAATTTTGCTCGGTTTGATTTCCTTGTTTTTTCTTGGATGGGGATTGGTTTTTTGGGCAATTGGTTTCGGAGTGTTGCATATTGTGTACGGTTTGGTAATGTATAAAAAGTATGAGTAGTTAATTTTAGAAATTAATTGTATGAGTGCAAGTTTTGCAATTTTTTTTCAACTAATTTTTGTATTTATTGTTTGTATTGTACTCGCAATAATTGGTTGTTTGATTACCTATTTTGTAAGTAAGAAAACTAAAAGAAAAAGAAAATTGTTATTTGTTTTTCTTGCACCATTTGTAGGACTATTTACATTATATTTTTGTGCATTACTTGGTTCTATAATAGTTTCTGGAATTAAAAATATTGATATTGGAATTGGAGATAGTTGGTATGTTCCAATTTCACAAAAATGTGAACTTCATTTTATTGACATAACCGATCAAGGATTCATTTCAAAAAACAATGAGGTCGTAATTTCAGAAATTGTAAATATTGAGCAAATCAATGATGTTTTCATTGGAAGTACTTTAGATAAAAAATATTTCAAATATAATGAAAACTCAAATAGTTTGACTTATTTTAAGAGCAAAGATGAATTAGCAAAAATATTAAATACTAAAATAAATCTGAAAAATGTATTTGATTTTTATATTGAAAAGAGAAATGAAATTGCTGGAACTTGGTTGATAATTGTTGGTATTATTTCACTTGCAATAAGTATAGGCTCTGTATTTATACTGAGAATGGTAGTTATGAATTTTGTATTTATCAATATTTTTATAAGGAGGTTATAATTTATAGCAAATGAAAGCTTTTCCCATAATTTGTTTATTTAAGAATTAATGTAAAAAAATAACAAAATTGTTGCAAATAATATGATCACCCAACTCAACAAAGAATTTGAAAGCCGTGTTCGACTCGGGATTATGTCCGTGTTGATGGTAAATGATTGGGTAGATTTTAATGAAATGAAACACTTACTAGATGTTACCGATGGTAATTTGGCGAGTCACAGTTCGGCTTTAGAGAAACAAAATTATATTGAAATAAAAAAAGAATTTGTCGGCAAAAAACCAAAAACTTCGTACCGAGTTACGCAATCTGGAAGACAAGCGTTTGAACAACATCTTTCTGCGTTGGAGAAGTTATTAGGAAAAAATAGTTAAAAGGTTAAGTCGTTAGAAGGCTTGAATGTAATCAGTTTTTACCAAAAACCGAAAACGATCAACCAACAACCAAAAGGAGCAATCCTTTAATTTTTTGAAAATTAACTTTGAATTACAAAGTACTTTATAAATTAATATTAAATATCAATAAAATGAAAAACAAACAAAGAAGTATTGCAATCTATAGTGTTGCAACTTTATTGCTAAGCATTCCGCTGATTGCGATGCAATTTACCACAGAAGTTGATTGGTCTGCTTTTGATTTTTTAATCGCCGGAATTTTGCTCTTTTCCACCGCTTTTGCGATTGATTTTATTCTGAGAACCGTGAAATTGAGTGGTAAAAAATTTTTGTACATCGCCATCATCATCATTGTTCTGCTCTTGGTTTGGGCAGAATTGGCGGTAGGAATTTTCGGGACTCCTTTTGCTGGTAGTTGAATGCAAATTGTAAGTTATGACAAGAAAAAAATTTCTAAAACGCACACTTCAATTGCTTGCAATAGGTGCATTTCCTGCGCTTTATTCGTGGCAAATAGAACCTTTTTGGTTGGAATTTGTGCATAAGAAAATGCCCATCAAAAATCTTCCTAAACATTTGGAAGGAAAAATTCTAATGCAAATTTCTGATTTGCATGTAAGTAACCGATTCGATTGGCAATTCCTAATTAATTCTTTTGAAAAAGCGAAAATCTATCAACCCGATTTTGTGGTTTATACAGGAGATTTTGTACAACACGGAAACGAAAATGAAAGAAAAGACCTGAAAAAAGTTTTGAATAAAGCTTTATTCGGAAAATTAGGAACAATTGGGATTCTCGGAAACCATGATTATGGAAAAAATTGGAAACAAAATGATGTTGCAGATGAAGTAGTGCAAATTGCAGAAAATGCAGGGATAAAAATGCTTTTGAACCAAGAAACAGAAATTTCTGGTTTGAATTTTATTGGCTTTGAAGATTTTTGGTCAACAAGATTTGCTCCACAAGATTTAATGAAAAATCATGATCCCGAAAAAGCAAACATCGTGCTCTGTCATAATCCTGATGTTTGTGATTTAAATCTTTGGAATGATTACAAAGGCTGGATTTTGAGCGGTCATACTCATGGTGGACAATGCAGAATTCCAGGTGTTGTAACGCCGTTACTACCTGTTAAAAATAAAAAATATATTTCTGGAGAATTTGATTTGCAAGATGGGAGAACATTGTACATCAATCGTGCGATTGGTCATTCATTTCAAGTACGATTTATGGTTCGTCCAGAAATTACGGTATTTACTTTAACACAATCTTAAATTTAAAAATATGGAACTTTTCACTATCAAAAACATCGGAAAAACTTTTTTCTGGACTTCTTTCATTCTCGGAAATATTTGTCTTTTTGGACAGATTATTACTAAAAATGACAATTTTGCTTTCGCAGGTTATTTACTTCTATTTTTTGCAGGAATTATCAATCTGCTTGTTGTATTTGGCTTGCTAATTTACGGTCTGTCTTACAAAGAACATTACAAAGATTCTTTGAATTCAATTCTCATTATGCTCATCAATATTCCAATTGCTGGTCTTTACGCTTGGATTGGGCTTTCAATTATTTAAAAATTAGAAAACTATGAAAAAAATCCGATTAAAATTTTTGCTTCTCGTGTATACTTTTGCTCAAAAATATTATAGGAAAATATTTAAAAGGAAAACAAAACAATGGAATTTTACTGAAGCTCAACTTTTGGAATTTGAGAAAGATTCTTTAGGAAAAAAATTAGGTGAGTTCTACAAAGAAAATGGCTTTAGAATGATTCCACAAATGGAACATCATGATGTACATCACTTAATAACCAATTATGGAACAAAAATGCAGGATGAAATAGCACTACAATTTTTGCTTTTAGGAAATGGGAAAAGGAGTGCTTATCTTTTTGGGGCAGTATTTTTAGGAACTATTGTATTTCCAGAATATTACCAAACTTATTTTCGAGCATATAAAAAAGGTAAAAGTATGATTGAATTCTACCATTGGGATTTTGAAAAAATTCTTCATCAAAATTTCGAAAATTTAAAACTTTTCATCTATAAGGAATCTATTTTTTAATCTATCATTTTCAAATAAATTAGTCATCATTTAATATCATTTTTATGAAAAAATATCAATTTATCTTATTAACCACGGTACTTTTTGTGGTGCTGTTTTACGACGAAAACTTAGGTCTCAATCTTGGGATTTTGGGCATTGCTTATGCCATTTTAACTTTGGTGAAAACACCTGAAAGATTTCGGACTAAAACATTTCTTGCTCTTTTTACAACTTCTGTCTTGTCGAGTGTTGCGTTTGCTTGGTACGCCGATTTTCCATCATTTTTGGCTGTGGTTTCATCACTATTTTTACTTGATTTCAAATCTAAAAACAAAGAACTGAAATCAATTTTTGTGGTGCCGATTTTTGCCGTCAATTTTGTGACTTTTTTGTGCAGATTTTTCAAATTCGATTTGTGGTTGCCGAAAAGAAATACTTCGGGAATGACACAGAAAATTATTTCTATGGTGCTCATTCCTGCGTTTTTACTTATTGTATTTTTCGCGATTTATTCGGCAGGAAGCGATCATTTTGCCAATCTTTTTTCTGATTATGAACTGGATTTGAACGTTTGGGAATTTATCGCACTTTCTTGCCTCGGATTTTTCATAGCGTTCAATTACTGGAATTTTTGGATTCCGAAAACTTTTTATAAGCAAAATGTCTATCTGAAAAACGATTTTTTAAATGAAGATAAATTGGCAGAACCAAAATCTACCTATTCTTTTTTAGATGTTGATGCAGAGCGAAATAGTGGTGTGATTTCTTTGGTGGCGCTCAATATTTTGTTGGTGTTTTTCATCTTCACCTTTAATTACGAACAATTTATAGAAATTGCGAAAACGCCCAACCAACTTTCTGCGGAAACTCACGAACGTGTAAATGCTGTGATTTTGTCGATTGTGATGGCAATTGCGGTGATAATGTTCTATTTCAAAGGGAATTTTAATTTTGATAAAAAAGCAAATTCTTTAAAAATTTTGGCAAAAATTTGGATTTTTTTGAATGCAGTTTTGGTGATTTCAGCAATGGTAAAAAATGCGGAATATGTTATTGATTTAGGGTTAACATACAAAAGATTAGGCGTTTATGCGTTTTTGATTTTATCCATAATTGGATTGGTTTTTACGTTTATCAAAATTCAGAAGCAAAAAACCAATGCCTATCTTTTCAATCAAATGTTTTGGTATTTCTACGGAATTATTTTGGTGTGCAGTTTTGTGAATTGGGGTGGGATTATCATGTATCAAAATCTCAGAATTAAAAATTTTGATTTCGATTATGTATTTAATGAAGTTCATTATAATGAAAAAGCCATTTTGGAGTATGTAAGAAAAAATAAAGATGTTGCTTTGGAAGATGAGTTGAAGAGAAGAGTTAGTGAAAAGAAATCGGATTCTTTTTTATCTAAAATTTTGTTTTACGAAAGTATTCAGTTTAAAGAAGATAAGTAGTTTTAATTGAAAAATGCCATTATGAAAACTGAAAAAACCTTACATTTGGTATAGAATTAGTTTTAATAATATTTAAAATTCATAACAAATGAAAAATCTATTTTTATCAGCAATTGCAGTGGTTTCTGTAGCAAGTTGCGGAACTGTACAAAGTATAGTACAGAGTACCATTCCTTATAATACCAATGTTTTAGTTTCTTCGGGAGTACCAGGAAATCAAGAAATTTCGAGCACTTCACAAGCGACTAATTTTGCACAATATATAGGTGCGGGAAATAATATGGTGAAAGATATCCGAATTTCACAGGCAAAAGCAGTAGCAATTTCTACGAGTTCGTCACAAGATTTGGGTGTTTTCAAATCCATAAAAGTGTATGTTTCTGCAAATAACACATCTGAAATTTTGGTGGCGCAGAGAAATGATATCGGGAATAATATTGGGAATACCCTGAATTTGGATCCTGATACTTCTAAAGTTTTAGATGATGTTATGAAAAGTGGTGCTGTGAAAGCGCGAGTTGCTTATGTGCTGAAAAACACCGCAACCAATGACCTGAATTTGAATATCAGTCTGCGATTTTCGAGTGTTCCTGCTCAATAATAAATCTTTAAAATAAAAAGAGAAGCAAATTTTGCTTCTCTTTTTTTTATACAAAAATTTTGAAATTATTTTGTTGCTTTTGGAGCCACTGCTTTTGCAGGTGTTTTAGTAGCAGGAGCCGCTTCTGTTTTTGGTAATTCTGGAGCTTTGAAATCAAGCAATTCCACATCGAAAACCAATACAGAACCTGGTGGAACATCTTTACCAGCGCCACGATCACCGTAAGCTAAATCAGCTGGAAAATAGAATTTATATTTTCCACCTTTGGTCATCAGTTGAATACCTTCTGTCCAACCTTTGATTACTTGGTTTAGTGGAAATTCTGCAGGTTCATTATTTCTATTAGATGTAGAATCGAAAACCGTTCCGTTGGTTAATTTACCGGTATACAATACTTTTACAATATCGGTAGCTTTTGGGTGTGTTTTTCCGTCGCCTTCTTTTATTACTTCATATTGCATTCCACTTGCAGTGGTTTTTACACTTGGATTTAATTTGTTTTTAGCCAAAAATTCTGTACCTGCTTTTTTATTGGCTTCTGATTCCGCCTTATCTTGAGCTGCTTTTTTCTCGTTCATTTTCTGTCCGAAAGTCTGCATAAAGGAGTTCATTTCTTCTGCAGGAAGCAATTTTTTTGCACCAGTTAATTCCTCTTTCATAGCTCTTGCAAGCAAGTCTACATCTACATTTAGTCCTTGAGATTTCAGGTTATTGGCAATGTTCATACCAATATAGTAAGATGCTTTTTGGTCATCGGTAAAATTAGAAGTGGTTTCCACTTTGGTAGTTGCAGCAGCTGCGGTTGTGTTCTGCGCAAACATAAAACTCCCAACAAAAAACGGAAGTGTAAATAAAGTCTTTTTCATTATTTATTTAAATTTTAGGGTTCAAAATTATTAAAAAAAATCTGAATTAAGAAGGTTTTAATTTTTGGTTTTAGAATCCATCACAATGGTTACAGGTCCATCATTGATTAAGGTTATTTTCATATCTGCACCGAAAATTCCTGAAGCAATTTTTAAGCCAGATTTAGCAATTTCGTTTTTGAAATAATCAAATAGTGGAATTGCAACGGTTGGTTTTGCTGCTTTTATAAAAG
Source organism: uncultured Flavobacteriales bacterium (assembly GCA_937876095.1). Lineage (GTDB taxonomy): Bacteria > Bacteroidota > Bacteroidia > Flavobacteriales > Weeksellaceae > CALFIE01. Next base: position 19,235 of record CALFIE010000078.1, read on the forward strand.
AAGAGCGGTTTCCTTTTTTGTAATCTGCAATCAATGTGAACTGACTGATACATAATATTTCACCAGAAATATCCAGAATAGAAAGATTGAGTTTGCCTTCGTTATCACCAAAAATCCTTAGGTTAAGAATTTTCTGTATCAACCAATCAGCATCTGATTTTTGATCTTCTTCGTCTATACCTATAAGTAATAGCAATCCTTGCGAAATTTCGCCAACTATTTCACCTTTTACTTTTACCGAAGCTTCAGAAACTCTTTGTATAACGACTTTCATTTTTAATAATGATTTTCATTAATTATAGATACTTATAACGTTGGTTGCTGCATCATAAGAATATGGATAGGTTTTTGGTGCAATCTGCGCTACAGAAGTTGGTTGTCCAGTTAATAAAATCCATTCTGCTTGATCTTTTGGGCAAACTATTTTGATGTCATTTACTACTTGCAATGTGGTGTTGCTTTCTGGGCAAATATGTGGAGCATTGCGATCATAAATTTTGAAACCGCTAGAAGTTTTTACTATAATTAGACCTTTGGTTCCAGAATTTTGTTCATTTACATAAATCCAACCACCTATAGTTTGAAGGTTATAATAGGCAGGTAAATTCAGATTCAGAACTACATTTACAGAAACATTGGGGAAACAACTTACAGTTTCTTCACGATTTCCACACGATTGAAAAAGCATTAAAATACTGGAAATCAGAGTGATTGATAAAAAAATCTGTCGAATACACTTTTTCATTCAAAATAAATTTATATATTTGTACAACGAAACACGAACCAAAACATTGTCCGACAAATGTCGGATTATTTTTTTATACTAAAAGTAAAGACCCATGATAAAGAGCAATTATGTGACCAAAGATGGTTTAGAAAAAATGAAAACCGAATTGGAACTATTGGAAACCATAGAAAGACCAAAGATTACACAACAGATTGCGGAAGCAAGAGATAAAGGTGATTTGTCTGAAAATGCAGAATACGATGCCGCCAAAGAAGCACAAGGTATGCTAGAAATGCGTATTTCTAAACTAAAAGATACGGTTGCCAATTCTAAGGTAATAGACGAGAGTTTGCTAGATACTTCTAAAGTTTCTATACTTACAACAGTAAGATTAAAAAATAATTTGACCAAAGCTGAGCAAAAATTCACCTTGGTACCAGATAATGAAAGTGATTTGAAATCAGGTAGAATTTCTGTAAACACACCTATTGCAAAAGGACTTTTAGGGAAATTAGTGGGTGAAACGGCAGAAATCGTTTTGCCAAACGGAAATAAATTGTCTTTTGAAGTTTTGGAAATCTCATTGTAAAGATTTTCAATCTTATCAGGAAAGTAATTTAATATCTCTATATCAAAATTTTACTATTAATATATAGTTAATAAAATGGATTCAATTTTCACAAAAATCATACATGGTGAAATACCTTGTTATAAAATTGCTGAAGATGATCAGCATTTAGCTTTTTTAGATGCGTTGCCTTTAGCAAAAGGACATACACTTGTTATTCCTAAAAAAGAAGTAGATTTGATTTTTGATTTAGAATCAGAAGAATTTAAAAATTTGTGGGGATTTGCACAAAAAGTGGCTAAGAAAATTGGCGCAAAAATTCCTTGCAAAAGAGTAGGAGTTGCCGTGATTGGATTAGAAGTTCCACACGCACACATTCATCTAGTTCCAATAAATGGAATTTCAGACCTGAATTTCGGAAACGAGCGATTGAAATTGTCACCAGAAGAGTACCAAGAGATACAAAATATTATTATTAATTAAAAAAAATGCATCACCAAAATCAGCTTTAATTTTTGTTGGTGTTTTTTTACATCGTCTTGGCCATTTACAATGCGTGCGTATACTGACCATTGCAGCATGTCGTAACCGTCTTGCAGTAAAAAGCGGCGGAACAGTGTGTAAGCACGCTTATCCGCTTTTGTAAGGGTGGGAAGATCAAAAAATACCATGATGCGCATAAACCTCCTTCCTCATCGCGAAGAGGCGAAAAAGGCTCGGCGGGAGCAGTTTTTTGTCTTGTCAGGGCTGATTGCTACCCTAGGGGCGCTGATCGTATTCGCCGTATTTACACTAATTGGTTCGGCAATCAGTAGCCAGGATAGCTCGAACAATTTCCTCAAGGCTGAAATCGCCGTCCTTGACAAGCAATTAGATCAGATCAAGCGCTTGAAGGAACAGACTCAAGCGCTGCTGTCGCGCAAGCAAGTGATC
>CALFIE010000079.1 GCA_937876095.1 uncultured Flavobacteriales bacterium
AATCGAAGAAAAAGTAGGTTCTATCTATGAAGCTATCGTAATTATGGGGAAAAGATCAGAACAAATCAATGCAGAGATCAGATCAGAACTTCACAACAAGTTAGACGAATTTGCAGTGCACAATTCTACGTTAGAAGAAGTTTTCGAGAACAGAGAACAAATTGAAATCTCAAAACATTACGAAAAACTTCCTAAACCAACCTCTATTGCAATCAGAGAATGGCTAGATGATGATATCTATTTCAGAAAAACAGACGATAGAAATTAAAATTTATTGTCAAAATTATACTACCAAAGTCACAAAAGAAATTCTTTTGTGACTTTTTGTTGTTGTTAGCTATATTAAAAAATATTTTTTTCTAAAAAAAATACTTAATTTCGTTGAAAATAATTCTATGAGTGCCGTTTTGCAAAACAAGAAGATTCTAATTGCCATTTCAGGAGGAATTGCGGCTTACAAAATCAATTTTTTGGTGAGAGATTTCATCAAAAAAGGTGCAGAAATAAAAGTGATTATAACACCATCTGCAACCGAATTTGTATCTAAAGTTACGCTTTCTACATTGTCAAAAAATCCAGTATTTTCTGAATTTTATCCAGAAAACGGCTCTTGGAATTCTCATGTAGAACTCGCACTTTGGGCAGATTTGATTTTGGTGGCTCCTTGTACTGCAAATACCCTTGCAAAAATGGTTCTTGGGATTTGTGATAATTTGGTAATAGCAACCTATATGTCTGCAAAATGCCCAGTTTTTATAGCACCAGCAATGGATTTGGATATGTATGCACATCTTTCTACCAAAGAAAATATAGAAAAAGCCGAAAAATTTGGGCACCACATAATTCCTGCAGAATTCGGCGAATTAGCTTCAGGATTGGTTGGTCAAGGTAGAATGGCAGAACCAGAACAAATTTTACAAAAAATCGAAGATTTCTTCACTCAATCTCAATCTCTTTTTGGAAAGACCGTTCTAATTACAGCAGGACCAACCTATGAAGCAATAGATCCTGTGAGATTTATTGGCAATCATTCTTCAGGAAAAATGGGTTATTCTTTGGCAGAAGAAGCCGCAAAAAGAGGTGCAAAAGTTGTACTTATTTCCGGACCAAGTGCTGAGAAAACCACCCATCAAAATATTGAAATCCACAGAATAACTTCTGCAAAAGAAATGTATGATCAGGTTTTCAATTATTATGATAAAGCAGATATTGCTATTGCAAGTGCCGCAGTTGCAGATTACACTCCAAAAGTTGTTGCCGCAGAAAAAATTAAAAAAAATGAAGACGAATTTTCTATACAACTTGTCAAAAATCTAGATATTCTAAAAACGATGGGCGAGAAAAAAAGCCATCAATTTTTAGTAGGTTTTGCACTAGAAACGCAAAACGAAGAAGAAAATGCAAAAGGCAAATTGCAGAAAAAAAATTTGGATATGATTGTCCTCAATTCACTTCGTGATGTTGGTGCAGGTTTCAAAAATGACACCAACAAAATAAAAATTTTTACCAAAACCGAAGAAAAATCTTTTGATCTAAAATCAAAAGAAGCCGTTGCAAAAGATATTTTAGATTTGGTAGAAGAGAAAATAAAACACTGATTCCTACGTTTATAGCATTATGAAAAGACTACTACTTTTTTTAACATTCCTACTTTTTTCAAATTCTGCTTTTTCGCAAGAGATTTTGGCACAAGTTCAGGTTAATTCTCAAGTGATGGGCGGAAGCAACCAACAAGTTTACAAAACTTTGGAAAAAAATCTGCGAGATTTCATCAATAATACAAGTTGGACTGGCAAGAAATTACAAAATTTTGAAAAAATTAAAGCCAATTTCGCTTTGGTAATTACCGAAGGAAGTGGTAGTCAATTCAAAGGAACTTTGGTGGTGCAATCTGTTCGTCCGGTTTTTGATTCTACTTACGAAAGTCCACTCATCAATTATAATGATACCGATGTTGCTTTTGATTATGTAGAAAATGAAAATTTGGTATTCAATGAACGCCAATTTTCGGGTAAAAATTTAACCGATGTCATCAGTTTTTATGTTTATCTGATTTTAGCGTATGATGCTGATAGTTTTCAGGTAAAAGGTGGTCAAGAATGGTTCACCAAATGCCAAAAAATTTCGCAAAATTCTCAAAACCAAAATTATGGAGGTTGGTCTGCAGTAGAAAGTCCGAAAACCAGAGGTGCACTTATCAATGCAATTTTGAATGAGAACACCAGTACTATGAGAAACGTTTCCTATTCGTATCACAGAGCAGGACTAGATAATTTATCTAAACAAGACCAATCGCAAGCAAAAAAAATAATTTTCGATGCGCTGAATCGTTTGAAAATGTATGAAAATTCTTTTCAATTAAATCCTGCGATCAATCTTTTCATCAATACCAAAAGCCAAGAAATTTTTGATATTTTCGATTCTGGGAACAACTCAGCAATCAATATTACCGAATTGCGACAATTGATGTCTACGTTTTCACCAAAATACATCGATTCCAAATGGAATAAATGGAAATGAATTGAGTTGCGAGATACGAGATTCGTGGTTGGTATTTTATAAATTTTGTTTTATTTTTACCATCTTGTAACTCGTAACCCGAAACTCGTAACTATGTTAACCCGAATTTTTATTCAAAATTTTGCGCTTATTGATCATCTCGACATTAGTTTGTTCGGTGGTTTACAAGTGATTACTGGTGAAACAGGTGCCGGAAAATCCATTATTTTGGGGGCGCTTCGCTTGATTTTGGGAGAAAGAGCAGATGCAAAAAGCATTTCTGATGCTTCGGTGAAAAGTGTGGTAGAAGCAGAATTCAAAATTTCTGAAAATTTCAAAGATTTTTTTGATGAAAACGACCTCGATTTCGATGAACAGACCATCATCAGAAGAGAAATTTTACCCAACGGAAAATCCCGTGCTTTCATTAATGATGTTCCGGTAACTTTAGATGTTCTGAAAGAAGTTTCAGGGAAATTAGTCGATATTCATTCGCAATTCGAGACCTCTAATTTGTTTAATGAAGAGTACCAATTTAGTATTATAGATGGTTTATCTGACAATACAACGCTGATTGCAACCTATCAAAAAGAATTTCAAGCCTTTAAAAATAATCAGAAAACGCTTCAACAACTTCAATTACAATTAGCAGAAGGCAACAAAGAAAGCGATTACAAGAATTTTCTGTTGGCAGAATTGCAAGAAGCACAATTAGACGATTTGGATTTTGCGGAATTGCAAAGCCAAATTTCTATGCAAGAAAATTCCGGTTTTATTTCTCAAAATTTAGGAGAAATTTTGGTGAGATTGCAGCAGGATGAATTGGGAATTTTGGCAAGTTTGACCGAAGTCAAAAACAAATTACAAAAAATTGCAGAAGTTGCGCCGCATTTTTCGGAGATTTCAAATAGGGTAGAAACGTGTTTCATAGAACTCAAAGATCTGGAAACCGAACTGGAAAAAGAAACAGAACACATAGAAATCAATCCGATGTTGATGGAAAGTTTGCAACAGCAGAACAACCAAATAAACAACTTATTCCTAAAACATCAGGTTACAGAAATTTCTGATTTAATAGTCATCAAAAATCGGCTCGAAAGTGAGCAAAGCAATTTTGTAGAACTCGAAAATCTGATTTCAAAAACACAAAAAGAATTGTCAGAGCAAGAACAATCTTTAACGAAATTTGCTGAAAAACTTGCAGAAAATCGGAAGAAATCCACACCAATTTTCAAAGAAAAAATAGAAAGTCTTTTACAGAAATTAGGTTTAGAAAAAGCAAAAATAGAAGTAGAAAGTACCTCAACATCTGAACTTACAAAATTCGGGAAAGAGAAAATACAACTGTTGTTTCAGGCAAATTCTGGTTTTCCGCTAAAACCAATTCAATCCGCAATTTCTGGCGGAGAAAGAAGCAGAGTTATGCTCGCAATCAAAAAATTGATGGCAGAAAATGCAGAACTTCCCACATTGATATTAGATGAGATTGACACCGGTGTTTCTGGTAAAATTGCTGATGAAATGGGAAAAGTGATGAAGGAAATGTCTGCAGATATGCAACTCATCGTCATCACACATTTGGCGCAAGTTGCCGCAAAAGGCGACCACAATTACAAAGTAATTAAAGAAGATATTTCTGGGAAAACCCAAACCAAAATCGTTTCTCTGAACCCAAAAGAAAAATTACAAGAAATTGCACAATTGCTTTCTGGTTCGCAAATTACAGACGCTGCTATAAAACAAGCAGAGGAACTGATGAAGTAGTTTTTTGGAGAGCGTTGTTAGAGCTTTGAGCTCTAACAACGCTTCATCACTATTCCCAATTTTTTGATTTCGCTCTTATTTATAGGTCTTGAAAAAGAAAATTCCGTAAATTTACACATCTAAAAAGTAAAAAAAATGGCTTTCATTTACCAAGATCCGTATCCAATTTTAAAAGATGATACGCAATACAAGAAATTGACTTCAGATTATGTTTCTGTAGAACAATGTGGCGACCGAGAAATCCTGAAAGTAGATCCAAAAGCATTGGAACTCCTTGCAGAAGAAGCAATGGCAGATGTTTCTTTTATGCTACGAACTTCGCATCTTGAAAGTTTACGAAAAATTATAGACGATCCAGAAGCAACAGATAACGATCGATTTGTAGCATACAACTTATTAGAAAATGCCGCAGTTGCAGTTGCAGGAGCGTTACCATCTTGTCAAGATACAGGTACCGCAATTGTGATGGCAAAAAAAGGTGAAAATGTATACACAGGTGTAGATGATGGCGAATTTTTGAGCAAAGGAATTTACAATACCTATCAAAAAAGAAATTTGCGCTACTCGCAAATTGTACCACTTACAATGTTCGATGAGAAAAATTCGGGTTCTAATCTTCCTGCTCAAATTGATATTTATGCTAAAAAAGGAAATTATTACGAATTTTTATTTTTAACAAAAGGAGGTGGTTCTGCCAATAAAACGTTCCTTTATCAAAAAACAAAATCACTTCTCAACGAAAAATCTTTAGAAGAATTCATCCGTGAGAAAATTATGGATTTGGGAACTTCTGCCTGTCCACCTTATCATCTTGCATTGGTAATTGGCGGAACTTCTGCCGAAGCCAATTTAGCAGCCGTAAAAAAAGCATCAGCAAAATATTTTGACAATTTACCAACCGAAGGAAATGATTCAGGACAAGCATTTCGTGATTTGGAATGGGAAGCAAAAGTGCAAAAATTTTGTCAGGAATCTGCAATCGGAGCGCAATTTGGTGGTAAATATCTTACGCACGATGTTCGTGTAATTCGTTTACCAAGACACGCTGCAAGTTGTCCGGTTGGAATGGGAGTTTCTTGTTCTGCAGATAGAAATATTAAAGGAAAAATAACGAAAGAAGGTATTTTCCTTGAGCAATTAGAAACCAATCCTGCACAATTTTTACCAGCAACTCCACCACATTTGGAACCTGCAGTAGAAATCAACCTAAACAAACCAATGCCAGAAATTTTGGCAGAATTATCGAAATATCCAATCAAAACCCGTCTAAAACTGAACGGAACCTTGATTGTTGCAAGAGATATTGCACACGCAAAAATCAAAGAATTGTTAGACGCAGGAAAACCAATGCCAGAATATTTCAAAAATCACCCGATTTATTACGCAGGTCCTGCAAAAACACCAGAAGGAATGCCTTCAGGAAGTTTCGGACCAACTACTGCAGGTAGAATGGATGTGTATGTAGATGAATTTCAAAAAAATGGAGGAAGTATGATTATGCTTGCAAAAGGAAACAGAAGCAAAGAAGTTACCAATGCTTGTGCAAAATATGGCGGTTTCTATTTGGGTTCAATTGGTGGTCCTGCTGCAATTTTGGCGAAAGAAAATATCCTAAGTGTAGAAGTCGTAGATTTCCCAGAGTTGGGAATGGAAGCTGTACGAAAAATTGAAGTGAAAGATTTCCCAGCATTCATCATTACCGATGATAAAGGCTACGATTTTTTTTCTGCATTATTGCATTAATAGGACTTTCTTTAGGGATTTTTTTTAATAAAAACACCTTTTTTTGGTAACAGATGATAAAATTCATCCAAAAAAATTTTTGTAAACTCAATTAATTACTTTATTTTTGCTTCAAATCTATAGAAAATGACAATATTAGCAGGATTTTGGCCTTTTTATCAGTTCCTTTGGACTGTTTATTTCATCACCATGTTTTTGGTGGGATTTTGGTGCATTTTTATGTTTTTCGGTTATGTTATTCCAATTTGGCTTACCCAAGGTTTGGCTGAATATTTAGGGAAAACCAAAGCATTTGATCCGGAACAAGTTCGTTACAAAAAAGTATATGAGCAAGAAGGAGCCGAAGTTATTTACAATCAACCAAAAGGTTCTGGTCCATATTTACATCACGGTCATCATTAATTGGTGTCATCGCTTTTCTCCATTATTCCCGAGAAAAGTGATATCATAGCAAAACCATATATTCTACTGTCTCCAAAAAATTTGGAGACAGTTTTTTTACAATCATTTTTCAAACAAAAAAACAGTTTCGATTACTCAAAACTGTTTCACTCAAAAATAAATCGTTGTACGGTTTATCGGAGTCGGTCAACCGATTTTACGAGCCTGTCGTCTTTGCCAATGTAAATATTTGCCACATACAGACAAATGATAGACAAAAACGGAAAAAGCGGCTCAATACCCTTCTCAGGAAAAATAATTCCTCCGGATAACTCTAGAAGCCAATACACCAACGCACCAATCAACAAAGCGTTTATAATAATGCTGATTTTATTCAGCAACAATTGTCTTTTTCGATTTTTATAACTGAAAATGCTTAACAATCCTAAAAGAACCAACAAACCACAAGCAAAAGCAACTACAGGAATTCCTGCAACCAATTGCACATCTTGACCGCTGTAATACAAGAATATTGCACCCAAAACCGCCAAAAATAACCAAACAGTTTGTATTCTCTGAAGCATTTTACAAAATTATGTATGCAAAAATAGAATAAATTTTTGCATTATTCAAAAATTAGTGTAGATTTGCAATACAATAGATCTAAAAAAGGTAAGTCGCCCGACTTAACTTTCTTACTTACACATCCTTATAAAATACTTTTTTCAAACAATATATGTTCAATATTGAAACGTTACGGTCTAAGTCCGACTCGGAACTGACCAAAATTACTAAAGATTTAGGCGTAAAAACCGCCAAAAACAGCACAGAAAACGACAAAATTTTTGCAATTCTAGATTTTCAGGCTTCTAATACCAAACTTGCAAAAGATTATTTCAACGCTACCGAAATTCCTATGAATTCAGAAGAAAAACCAGCTTCAGTAGCTGCAAAACCAGCCCCGAAAAAAGCCCCGAAAAAAGCTCCGATCAAGAAGAAACCAACTCTTTTGTCAGAAAAGCAAGTAATTGCTGAACCAGAAACTTTGTTTACAGAAGTTGAAAAACAACAAGAAACGGTGACACAAGTTCCCGCTGAGAACAAAAAACAAAATCAACAAAATCAGCAGAAGCAAAAAAGACAAAGAATTACAGCTACAACTGTAGAAGAAACCAAACCAGAAATTGCTCCAGAACCAGAGAGCAACATTGAGTTACCAACTGCATCACCTCAAATGCAAAATCAAAACCAAGGTAACCAAAAGCAACAACCTCAACACAAAAATCAAAATCAACCCAAAAATCCTAACCAAAATAAAAACCAACAGAAAGAACCTGCAGTTACAGAAGAAACTCCTACCAAAAAAGAGTTCAATTTCGATGGTTTGGTTACTATAGAAGGTGTTTTAGAGATTTTACCAGACAATTATGGTTTCTTGCGCTCATCAGATTTTTCGTACATCTCATCATCAGATGATGTGTATGTTTCTACCACACAAATTAGAAATTATGGGTTGAAAACTGGTGACACTGTTCGTGGAATTGTACGTTTACCAAAAGAAGGCGAAAAATATTTCTCTCTCCTAAAACCAACCGAAGTCAATGGTAGAGATTTGGCCTTTATAAAAGACCGAGTTGCTTTCGAATTTTTAACACCACTTTTCCCTGAAGAAAAATTCAATTTAGCGGGTAGAAATTCTACACTTTCTACCAGAATTGTAGATTTGTTCACGCCTATTGGTAAAGGTCAACGTGCGATGATTGTGGCACAACCAAAAACTGGTAAAACCATGTTGCTGAAAGATATTGCCAATTCTATTTCGGCAAACCATCCAGAAGCATATATGATGATTTTGCTGATAGATGAACGTCCTGAAGAAGTTACCGATATGGAACGAAGCGTAAATGCAGAAGTAATTGCTTCTACGTTCGACGAACCTGCAGATAAACACGTGAAAGTCGCCAATCTAGTCCTTTCTAAAGCACAAAGAATGGTAGAATGTGGTCATGACGTCGTAATTCTTCTGGATTCCATCACCAGATTGGCAAGAGCGTACAACACCGTAACTCCAGCTTCCGGGAAAATTCTTTCTGGTGGTGTAGATGCAAATGCGTTGCATCGCCCTAAAAGATTTTTTGGCGCTGCCAGAAATATTGAAGGTGGCGGTTCTCTCACGATTATCGCAACCGCACTTATAGACACTGGTTCTAAAATGGACGAGGTTATCTTCGAGGAATTCAAAGGAACCGGAAATATGGAACTCCAACTCGACCGCAAAATCTCTAACAAGCGAATTTATCCTGCCATAGATTTGGTTGCTTCTAGCACTAGAAGAGACGATTTGTTGTTAGACGAAGCTACCCAACAAAGAATGTGGATTCTCCGCAAATATCTCTCAGATATGAATCCTGTGGAAGCCATAGAATTTGTAGAAAAAAACATCAAAGGAACCCGCAACAACGAGGAATTCCTTATGAGTATGAATCGATAATTCAACTCATAAAATACAGAAACCGCCCAAAATTTTGGGCGGTTTTTTTGTGAAATTTTGTAAAATATGCTTGAATTTTTTAGAAGCACCACGTTTTTGGTTTCTTTACACTTGCAGTCCCGCTTTTCGCTGTATCATTTGCATTTTTTACCGAATTTCTCCCAATTATAGAACTTTTCTCCCAAAAAAATGCAAAAGATGCCGCTTCAATCGGGGCTATAAAGACGTTTTTCTACTTCGGTTGAAATTTATGGTGCTATTTTTATTAGCACCGATAAATATTTTCATTACAATCATTTCTATTCCAACATTGCTGAATCTACCCAGCTTTTTGTAACTTTATTCCTAAAATACATTTTACCTTTATGATTTATTGTGCCAAATTCATTGGTTTCAATAAATTCAAAATCTATTTTCCCAAAAATACTATCATTTACTTTATAAGACGGTTTATCTAACACTAAATTTTGATGAATAACCTTGTATTTTGAGGTGTTTTTTTGGTTTGTATGATTGTAAAAATAACCTTTAGTATTGAATTTATTATCTTTACACTGAATCATAATTCCAGCACTCCCAAATCCATTCTCAATACCAATTCCTATATGCAAAGTATCTGAATTGGCATAACTTGTTTTGCAATCATAATAATCATATAGTTTAGAATTGCTATTAAAATTAGTTGATGTTTTTAAGTAATATATGATTTGGGTAGATTTTTTTTTATTTTTGTGATTTAGTGGAAATAAAGATTTTTCAAAATTTTTATTCAAATATTTAAAAACAGTATCTTTCTTAATTGAAGAATCTACTTCTATATTACTCCAATTGTTATTCTTATTTGTGCAGTTTAAAGCACTTAAAAACAACAATAAACTTATCAATTTTAAAAATTTCATATAGTTCGTTTTTAATCATAAAACGTAAAAATACAGTTTTTTGTCATTGACTTTGACAAAGTTTCTTAATCCACAATAAAAATCTAAAATTTTCCTTCATTTTCGGTTCTGTCTATCAAAACAATTCTTTTTATCAGAAATTTTTTATAGGGTTTCACTTTCGTTTTTTTTATCTTTGAGCCAATAATTATCATTAATACCAAAAAAATAAAAATTATGTCATTCGAATTACCAAAATTAGGCTATGCTTATGATGCGCTAGAACCTGCAATAGATGCAAGAACTATGGAAATCCACTATACAAAACACCATCAAGCATACGTAGATAATCTCAACAATGCCATAAAAGGCACCGAATACGAAGGGAAATCTTTAGAAGAACTTTGCAGAACAGCTTCTGACGTTCCTGCCATCAGAAACAACGGAGGTGGACATTACAATCACTCTATGTTTTGGGAACTCTTAACTCCAGGTGGAAGCAATGTTCCTGTTGGTAACGTAGCAAAAGCAATCGAAAATTATGGCGGTTTCGATAAATTCAAAGAAGATTTTTCTACCGCTGCAAAAACCAGATTTGGTTCTGGTTGGGCTTGGTTGTGCAAAAAAACAGATGGTTCTTTAGAAATTTGTTCTTCTGCCAATCAAGATAATACACTAATGCCAAATGTAGGTTGCGGAAATCCAGCCATTTTAGGACTTGATGTTTGGGAACATGCTTATTACCTCAATTATCAAAACAGAAGACCAGATTATGTATCAGCGTTTTTCAGTGTGATCAATTGGGACAAAGTAGAAGAAAAATACAACCAAAACTAGTAGAATTTTATCTATAATAGAAAAGGTTCAGAATATAATTCTGAACCTTTTTTTATCTGATAGCTGCATTACTAATTCCATTCATTTTAAGACCATATTTCCAGTAAACGTAGGCAAAAACTTGATACAGTTTGTACTCAAATTTTAATCCGTAATTCTCGCTTGAATCATAGTCTATAGATGATTCTATCACATTTCGGTACTTACCAGAATAGTAATAGGAGTTCCATTCTGTTACCAAAAAAGTATTTCTGGTTTTCAGGTAACTGACGGAGTAGTAATTCATAGGTTTTGCAATGGCATTCAAAAAATAATCGTATTGCGAATCTAGCACATCTAATTCCCATTCTCCATCTTCATTTTTTTCGGGCTTGATTTCTTTTTTATTTTCGGTGATGGTGTTGCTTTTTTGGGCAGAACAATTCCACACAAAAACAGAAAAAGCCAAGAGAAATATTATTTTTTTCATTTCAAAAAAATAGTTGGAATTTCTATAATTACAAATTCAATCAAATAATCAGTAGTAGTTTTCCATTACTTTGCTGGTACATACTCTTTTTGGATTACAGAAACTGCTGGGAAATGGTCGCTATATCCACCTGTGAAATTATCTCCTGACCAAGAACGAAACGGATATCCTTTGTACTGACCATCTGTTGTGATTAAGTAATATGGTGCAAATATTTCTGCTTTGTAGAAAGAATAGGTTTTTCTGATTCCTGAATCGCTCAACAAATTTTTAGAAATAATGATTTGGTCGAACAAATTAGGCGCATCTCTATAACCGAGAGATGCTACTCCGTTTTTGAACATCTTATACATTAAATCATAATATGGTTTTTGTTCTGACAAATCTTTGGGATCTCCTACTGCTCCTAAATGTTGGGTAATACTTTTGTCAACTGGATCATCATTGAAATCGCCCATTGCAAACATAATTGTAGATGGATCTTCTGCACGAACTTTGTCCATTTCGGATTTCAAAACAGCAGCAGCTGCATTTCTACGAGGAGCAGATTTAGCTTCACCACCACTTCTGGAAGGCCAATGATTCATAAATATCGCTGTTTTTTCGCCATCTAACAAACCTTTTACCACTAGAATATCTCTGGTATAAGATCTTTTACCTTCTTCATCAAAAATCACTACTTCTTTTTTGTAAGAATCGGTCACCACAAATCTATTTTTTTGGTAAATAATGGCTACATCTATTCCACGAGCATCGTAGGAATTGTAATGTACAATTCCGTAATTGCTTTTTGCTAATGCAGGATGACTGATCAAATCTTTTACTACATTTCTGTTTTCTACCTCTATCAATCCGCAAATTACAGGATTATCATTAGTGTACTGTCTTCCTAACTCAGAAATTACTCTTGCTTCATTTGCTAATTTCTGTTTATACAGTTTGCTGTTGTAATTTTTGGCACTTTTTGGGGTAAAATCATCCGCCAAAATCTGATGGCGTATTACTTTTTTATCCTTCAGCAAATCATCATTCCATGGTCCTTTGTATTCTTCTGTAGTTTGCAAAAATTTCAAAGAATCTATAGGAACACTCCGGTGAAATGCTGGATTAGAAATTGGCAAAGTCCCATCTATATAATCCGCAGATGGAATAGTGTCCCACATATTTTCTACATTAAGAAATGCGATGGTTGCTCTTTTCACCATTCTTTTTTGAGAGAATCCAAGTGTAAAAAACAAAATAAATAGTATAATAATCGATTTTTTCATGACAATAAACTAACTTTATAAAGGATTAATTTGTGACGTTAAAGTTAAAGATATATTCTGAAACATTCCCAATTATTTTATTACTAAAAAATTCATCGAATGAGAAAAAAGCAAAGCGAAAATTTTGAATTAAATGTTAAATTGTTTTAAGCTATTAATTATTTGAAGTAAATTTGTTACGCCTAATTTCAAATCTTCAATTTGAGAAAATAAATAAATTACTATGTTAAGAAAACTAATTTTAGTCTCTTTGTTTACTTTGCTTCCGGCAAGTTTCTTATTAGCACAAACCACGGTTTATGCTTATGTGAAAGACCAAGAAGGTAAACCAATAGAGAATGCCGAAGTAGATTTACAACAATCTGACAATGATTTGCGGACAGACAAAATTGGGTACTTCCAATTTGTAAATCTCCAACCTGGTCACTACCAAATCGCCATATCCAAAGTAAGTTACGACTCCAAAACATTAGAATTTGACGTGGTATCTAATGAAAAACGTAAAGATTTAGGTGTAGTAAGTCTTACTTTTGTACCCACAAATTCAGATGCAGGTGTTGTAGTAATAGACGATTCGGTTGCAGATGACGAAGGTAGCTCTATGCAACCAACTGTTGGACTTTTGAGTTCTGGTAGAGATGCTTTTGCAAATGCTGCAGCATTTGAGTTAGGTGCTTATTGGTTTCGACCAAGAGGTGTAGATATTCGCTATGAAAATATACTTTTCAACGGAGTTTCTATGTCTAAAAATGATGATGGAAAACTCGATTTTAGCAATTGGGGAGGTTTGAATGATGTAACTAGATATCCACAAGAAAATGCAGACAACCTCAATCCTTCTGAAAATACTTTCGGAAATTTAGGAGGGGTCGTTTATTACAACACCAGAGCTTCAAGTTACCGAAAAGGTACTTCTTTAGCTTATTCATTAACCAATAGAAGCTATTTCCATAGAGCAATGGCAACCTATTCTACTGGTTTGATGAAAAACGGATGGGCTTTCACCTTTTCTGGAAGCAGAAGATGGGCAGATCGTGGTGTGATAGACGGAACTTACCAAGATTCCTATGCCTATTTTGGTTCTATAGAAAAAAGATTTAGCGATCGATTTGCGATTAACCTAACTGCATTTGGTGCGCCTACTTATAGAGCATCTAACAGTCCGAATACACAAGAAGTTTACGATTTGATGGGTAAAAACTACAACTCTTATTGGGGATGGCAAGATGGTGAAAAACGAAATTCTAGAATTAGAAAAGTTTTTGAACCTGTATTTCAATTAGCATTTTACAACAAATTGGGCAAAACCAGCAATTGGAACAACACCTTCTCTTACCAACAAGGTAGCGATGCCAGAAGCAGATTAGATTGGTTCCACGCTTCAGATCCAAACCCAACTTATTACAGAAAATTACCAAGTTTTGCAATTGATAATGGTTCATCTAATGTTGATGATTTAATAAATTCTTGGCATAATGATCAAAATGTAAGTCAAATAGATTGGAATGCGCTTTATTTGGCTAATTATAACAACAAAACTGATATGAACGGAAATCCAAGAGGCGCTGTTTATACTGTAGTAGAAGATGTTAACAAAGACAAAACTTTTAATTTTGTGTCTCATTTCGATACCAGATTACAAGAAAACTGGAAACTTAATTTGAATTTTAATTATCAAAAATTAAGATCTGATAATTTTAGAAGAATCAAAGATTTGTTGGGCGCCAATTATGCTAATAATTTGAATGCTTTTGGTGGTGATAAACCTTATGACTTAGATGCAACAACTACCAATGTTTATGTAGGAGACCGAACTCAATATTCTTATGATTTACTCAGAGATCAATACGGTTTGAATGCCTCTACTGAAGTAGATTTAGGTAGATGGAATGTGATTGGTTCTGCATTTGCATCGTACTCAGAATCACAAAGAGATGGTAAATTCAGAAATCATTTCTACAAAAATAATTCTAAAGGGAAAAGCGAAATTTACGACGGACTAGATGCTGGTCTAAAAGCCAAAGTTACTTATAAACTCAATGGTAAAAACTTCTTTGTATATTCTGGAGCATTTTTCTCATTAGCACCATCTCTCAACGAAATTTTTGTAAACCCTAGAGTGAATGATTTTTTCACACCTGAACTTAGCAATCAAATCATTAATTCTAATGAATTGAGCTATATTTTGAGAGGTCAAATCCTGAAAGTGAGATTGTCTGGTTACTACACTACAATAAATAATTCTACCGAAGTATCTAGATATTTTGCAGAAGGTTTACAATTGGGAACCAGCGCAACTCCAAGTGATGCATTTGTCGCAGAAATTCTCTCTGGAATTGATAAAAATTACAAAGGAGTAGAATTAGGAATCGATTGGAAAATCACTTCTACCTTCAATGCAATTGCAGTAGCAAGCGTTGGTAATTATACCATTACCAACAATCCAAATACGTATTTAGCGATAGATTCTGATTTGTATGCGGCTGGTTTTCAAAATTTAGGAAAAGCCAATCTACAAGGCTACAAAATTGCTGGTACTCCACAGAAAGCCTACTCTTTTGGTCTGAAATACAACTCTCCTAAATATTGGTGGATTGGTGCTTCTGCTAATTATTTGCAAGACCAATATTTAGATTTCTCTGCACTTAACAGAACCGCTAATTTCTATACAGATCCAATTACTGGCGACGACTATTCTGGCTTAGATCCTACCAAACTTGCAGGATTGTTACAGCAGAAGAAATTTGATGACCAATTTATGTTGAATGCAAATGCAGGAAAATCTTTCTTATTAGGTAAATACAGAATGGGAATCAGTATCAGTGTAAACAATATTCTTAACAATAGAAATTATGTAACTGGTGGTTTTGAGCAAGGTAGAAAATCCAACTATCCTGAAGCTTTAGAAGAATCACAGAGAGCAATCCCACTTTTCGGACCAAAACTTTGGTACGACAGAGGAACTACTTTCTTTGGAAATATTTATTTAAGATTTTAATACTTTTTAATACTAATGAAAAAAATACAGTCTTATTTTAGAATTTTATATATCTTATTTGCAGGTTTGCTAGTTACTAGTTGCGTGCACGATGATATATACAGTGAGCCAAATATGGCCAACTATCAGTGCGAGGAATTGACTCCTACTATGACTTTGGCTGCAGTGAAGGCTCTTACTCAAAATGCAACCATCACAACAGATGATGTGATTGAAGGTTATGTTTCCAGTTCAGATGAAACTGGGAATATCTACAAATATATTTACATACAAGACAAACCAGAAAATCCTACTCAAGGTTTGACTGTAAGTGTAGATGCAGTAAGTACCTATATGAATTATCCACAAGGTTCCAAAGTATACATCAAACTAAAAGGTTTGGCTGTTGGTAAATACGGAAATTTTGTGCAATTAGGAGCTATGGATGCAACCGGAGTTTTCGGTAGAATCCCAGAGCAAAATGTCCCAACTAACATCAAAAGATCTTGCACCGCAAAATCTAAAATTGTACCTAAAGTAATGACACTTGCTCAAATGAGCACTGCAAATGATCAGTACGTCGGTTGTTTGGTGCAAGTGAACAATGCCGAATTTGCTTCTAAAGTACTTTGTAGCACCTATGCAGATCCTGGTGTAAGTGTAGATAAACAAATAAATGATGCAACCAGCTCTACCACAACCAAAATTGTAAGAAATAGTGGTTATGCATCTTTCGCAGCTGATAAATTACCTTCAGGTAATGGTACTTTTGTTGGGGTATTGAGTAAATATAATTCTACCTATCAAATGTATATCAACCGTACTTCTGATTTATCTATGACAGGAAATAGATTAGATGGAATACCAGCAGATCCTTGTTCACCAGCTTCTGGTCTTACTTTGAAAACCATAGCTGAAGCAAAACAGTTGTATTCAGGTGCACTTACTCAGATTACTGGTGATTTTATGATTAAAGGAAAAGTAACTGCTAATGATGAAACTGGAAATTTATACAAATATGTGTATGTAGAAGATGCAACTGGTGGAATTCGGGTGAATATCAACAAAACCAATTTATACCAAGATGCTCGTTTCAAAGTAGGTAAAGAACTTATAATTTCTCTTAAAAATCTATACATTGGTAATGTAAATGGTGAATTGCAATTAGGACAACCTTTCTCAGGAAATGTAGGTCAAATTGCTGAAGTAGATGTATACAAATTTTTCTTTGATTCAGGATCTGGAATTACACCTGTAGTTCCTACCGAAAGAACCATCTCTCAACTTACCACTGCAGATGTCGGAAGATGGATTAAAATAAAAGACCTACAATTCATCAATGCTGATTTAGGTAAACCGTATGCAGCAGGTACTACTACAAACAGAACTTTAGAAAATTGTAGTGGACAAACTATTCTTTTGAGAACCAGCAATTTTGCGTCCTTTGCTGGAACTGAAATAGATGGTGGAAAAGGTGATGTTTACGCAATTTTAAGTTATTATGCACCAACAAACCAATATCAATTATGGATTACCAATTTGTTAGGTGCCGATTTAGATAATGCAAGATGTGATGGTACCATTCCTCCAAAAACCATATTCAATGAAGGTTTTTCTGGTGCACTTACTGATAATTGGACCACAAAAAGCGTTACTGGAGCACAAATCTGGAATATTCAAAATTTTGGAAATCCTGCTCCTTGTGTTGTGATGAATGGTTTCTCAGGAACTTCTCAGGTAAACGAAGATTGGATGGTTTCTAAAGCCATTAATTTATCGGGCTATACATCTGCTTATTTCTCCTTCGATTCAGATGTGAGATACACAGGAAATGCGATTGAAGTAATGGTAACCAAAAATTACACCGGAGATCCTGCAACTACTACCTGGACTGCAATGACTCCAGTTTTAGACACCAATTCTGCAGCATTCAATACTTGGACAAGTTCAGGAAGTCTTAATCTCAATGCATTTGTAGGGCAAAATGTATATATTGCCTTCAAATACACCTCTACTGCAACTGCTGCTGCAACTTGGGAGATTGACAACATCAAAGTAAAAGGAAACTAAGAATCCACATACATATTATTAAAAATAGATCGCAAAAATTGCGGTCTATTTTTTTTAATTAAAAAAAATATTAATACCAACAGAAATAATATTCACCTATACCAATTTAGCAAAAAATAATACAAGAATAATCCCGAAAACCTTACTTTTGAAATCATGATCCGTAAAAAATGAAAATTTCACCAGACAAAACCATTTCGTTTGCACTATTTCTAATCACTTTTGCGGTAAATCTGTCGATGCCTTTATTCAGACCTTATGCTGTTTTGGCTGGTCTAAACAACGGTCAAACTGCCCTGATTTTGGCAAGTTATATTTTAGGTATGTTGCCTTGCTTCATATTTCTGGGCGGAATTTCAGATGTGGTTGGTAGAAAACCTATTTTGTTGCTGAGTTTGCTCTTCGCTTTTTCTTCAGATGTCCTCATTACGATTTACCCAAATGTTTATGCACTGATTGTTTGCAGGATTTTTCAAGGGATTGGTTTGGGTTTGAGTATGGGAACAGGAACTGCCTATTTAGCAGAAATTTTGAAAAATAAATATACAGAAGCTCCCATAAAAGCAGCGCAAAAAGCGTCTTTAGCAACATCTTTTGGATTCAGTGGTGGTGCATTTATTACCACGACTGCGTTATTAATTTCTTATAACTATCGTCCGACTACGTATTTCATAGGTATTTTCATCACTTTTATTGGGATTATATTGACACTTTTTTTACCAAAAATTCCACCAATTGGTGGCAAAATCACGCGATTTCCTTATTTCCCAAAAGGTTCTTTTGACATCAATCTGGGAATTGCCATTTGTTGGGCTGCAACCAGCATCATCATTGCAATTGTACCAAGTCAGTTAGCTAATTTTGGGTTAAAAGCATACGCTGGTTTTGGTTTGGTTTTGGTGAATTGGACTGGTGCATTTATTCAACCGCTGATTCGCAAAAATTTTAAACATGAAAATTCTTTCAGATGGGGAATCATCATCACTCCGATTGGTTTTGCAATGGTAGTTTTGGGTTGTTATCTGGGAAATTTACCCGTAATTTTACTTGGAGCAGCTGTTGTTGGTTCTTCAGCTTATGGTTTTTCTTATCAAGGTGGATTGGCAATTATTTCTAATTTGGGTGGTGTACAGAGAGCAAGAGCAGTTGCTGGTTTTATGTTTATAGGCTATCTTGGTTTTGGGATTCCTGCAATTTTGATTGGTTATATTGCCGATAAAATCGGGATTGTTGGTGGACTTTTGGTGTTCGAAATCACCATCACTCTGTTGAGTATTTTTCTGTTTTTTAGAACTAAAAAATTAGCTAACTAGAAAAAAATAATTTATCGATTATTTTTCTTTATCCAAAGATTTCATTATTCTATATATTATAAAACAAAAAAACTCTAGCAATTACTAGAGTTTCTATTATTTTGTTGAATGAAGTATTAAAAACTTACCTCACCTTCTTCTTTTCCTCGTTGGAAATTCAATACTTTTTGCGCACCTTTGTATGCAATGGTCACCATATTGATTTGTTTCGGGAACGATGCCAAAAGCAGACTGTTTTTAATTTTCAAGGTTTTGATATCAGAAACACTGCCCGTTTCGAAATACACCCAAACTGATTCGCCATTTACTTGGCTTCCTGTGAAGGTGAGAACTTTCGGTTGTCCATCTACGTAAACATCAAAATTTTTGTTGACATAACCTTTCACTTCTGCTTCAAAACCTGCAGAATTTGGATTAATTTTTAATGCTTCCGCAATATTTTCGGTATTCATTTTGGTAGTAAACTTCAGTGTTTTGCTACCTTCTACATAATCTACTTTGGTCATCGACGAAAAAAAATCGCTCAAACCAAAATTCATAAGCAGTATAACTGCAAGAATTCCAAATACATATATCAGTTTTTTCATCTTATTTTTTTTGTTATACAAATATAGTATAATATATCGCTCAAAATATGTGCCAAGTTAGAAATTAACATTTATGGCATACTTGTCATAAAACGCTTTTATGTGTGCAACTGCTTCATCTGCAGTATCTACCACCCTGAAAAGATTCAGATCTTGCTCTGCAATCAATCCTTCTTTTAGCAAGGTATTTTTGAACCAATCCAGCAATCCACTCCAAAATTCACTACCAACCAAAACTATTGGGAATCTACCAATTTTGGTGGTTTGTATCAATGTAAGTGCTTCTGAAAGTTCATCTAAAGTACCAAAACCTCCTGGTAAAACGATGAATCCTTGCGAATATTTTACAAACATCACTTTTCTTACAAAGAAATAATCGAAATCTATAGAATATTGTTTGTCAATATATGGATTGAAATGTTGCTCAAAAGGCAATTCTATATTCAGACCGATGGATTTTCCGCCACCTTCTTTTGCACCTTTGTTTCCGGCTTCCATAATTCCGGGACCTCCTCCTGTAATGACTCCAAAACCGATTTCGGTAATTTTTTTGGCAATTTCTACTGCCAATTGGTAGTATTCGTCTGTTGGTTTCAGACGAGCAGAACCAAAAATAGAAACACAAGGTCCCAATTTTACCATTTTTTCGTAGCCTTGTACAAATTCTGACATCACCTTGAAAACCATCCAAGAATCTCGGCTTACTGTTTCGCCCCAAGTTTTTTGGCGAAAACTATCCTGAATTTTTCGGTCGAACTCGTCGTGTTTTGGTAATTTATTTGATTCTAAATCGCTCATTTTCTTTAATTTAATTTTTTCACCTCAAAAGTTGCAAAAGATTTCTTTTACTAATAGCATTTCAAAGATTTGCAAAAGTAATTCTATTTTTGAAATATATTTTTCACACTTATAAAATTTCGCGGACATTATTTAAAAAACTGCTCCGCTTCTTGCACCGATTCTGGTCTTCCTACATCTATCAGTTTGGCATGATGCTCAAAACCGTGAATTTGTTCGGTATGCATCAAATCCAAATATTCTTCCATAATAGAGAATTTTCCTCGACGTTTTATTTTTCCGAAAATTTTAGGATTTATACAATGTATTCCACTGAAAGCCAATGTTTTGAAGCCATTATTAAATTCTGCAAGTCGTTGTTCACCTGTTTGTATGTTGAGCCAACCTCGCAAAATCATTTCATCATTAAAAAATAATTTTCTTGAACTATTCCTATCAGAAACTGCCAAAGTTGCGAAATCTTGCTGCTCTTGATGATAGTGTACTAAATCGGCAATATTCATATCTGTTAAAATATCGGCATTCATGATGAGAAAATCTTCACCGTGGTCTAAAAATTTTTGGGCAAAAAGCAAACCTCCTCCTGTTTCAAGAAGTTCATTTTTCTCATCTGAAATCTCAATTTTGGCATTGAAATGGTTATTTTTTTTCAAAAAATCGATGATTTGCTCCCCGAAATGATGCACATTTATCACAAAATCGTTGATTCCGTAACTTTGTAAATAGCGAATATTTCGCTCCAAAAGCGGAACACCATTTACAGGAACCAATGCTTTTGGGTGAGAATCGGTAAATGGTTTTAGTCGGGTTCCTTTTCCTGCTGCAAATAGTAATGCTTTCATAGTACGAAATATAATTTTGTAGTTTTTTAACCACAAAAGTAACAAAAGAAATGGTTTAAAATAAGTTAATCAAAGGTTTGCAAAAGTGAAATTTCTATTAAAATTTTTCTCTTTTTTCTCTTTTGAAAACTGCTTTATTTATTAAAAAATTACTGGTTCAACTGTGGTTGTTCATCGTGTTGTAACACAATTTCTACCATCGGAAATTTTTCTTTCAAAAATTGAGTGGTTTTTTCTGCACCATAAACCGATCTATGTTGACCACCTGTACAACCGAAATTGATTTGCAAATGCTCAAAACCTCGTTCCAAATAATTTTCTACGGTGATGGAAATCAAATCCTGAATGCTCTTCAGAAATTGTGGCATCGTAGTTTGGGTTTCTAAAAATTGTTGCACACCCACATCTTTGCCGGTTTGTATTTTGTACTCCTCAATTCTCCCCGGATTCAGAATACCTCTGCAATCGAAGACGTAACCTCCTCCGTTTCCGGAATCGTCTATGGGAATTCCTCCTTTTTTGTAAGAAAAACTATGGATTTCTATTCTTAATTTATTCATTTTTTATGGTGATTTGTGCTTTTATTTTTTGTTTTGCTTCTTCTGATTGCAAACTGAAAATGAGTTGGGTAAGTTCAGGAAAATTTGCACTATTTTCCCAATTTTTTGCAAAATTGCAAAGGTTTTCTATTCCTTGATCTATACTTGCTATGAAATGTTTTTTTCGCTGAATCAATCCTCTAAAACCATAGGCTCCCAAAACTTGCAAGTTCCTAATCAACTGTATAGGTTTCACCGAATTTTTTAGTTGAAATTTTTTGGTTTCATCATCATACAAATTGTAATAAAACACCAACATTTCTTGTCTGAAATTTTCAGGGAAATTGGCTTTTGCTTGGTACAGAAAAGACACGACATCGTACATCAAAGGTCCATACATCGCAGATTGATAGTCGATAAAAAAACAATTATTATTTTCATCAACCAAAATATTCCTCGACTGAAAATCACGAATCATCAAACCCTTTGGTTCTAGATGTTCTATTTCTGACACCAATTTTTTGAACTCTTGCAACAAGGTTGCTTTATGGTAGGGCAACTCCAGAACATCTACAAAAAAATTTTTGAAATAAAACAAATCGTTCAGAATCGGCAATTCATCATACAATTGGTATTCAAATGTTTTTTGGTAATCTATTTTGCCTTCGGTTTTCTGTTGCATTTCATACAATAATTGCAAAGTTTGCTGTACCAATGCTATTACTTGGATAGATAAACCTTCGGTTGCTATGATTTCAGAAAGTGTTTTGCTGCCCAAAAATTCTTGTACATACCATTTTCTATCATCAGAAATTTGGAAAATTTGGGGCGTATTCAGCGATAATTCTGAAAAAACTTCAGAGAAATAGAAAAAACTTTCGTTTTCTCGCACATTATCATTCTGCGTAACAACAAATGTTTGGTCACCCGATTTCACAATGTAGTTGTTGCGCGAACTTCCACTTGCAGGTAGCATCGTAATTTCCGATGCCAATTTACCGGTACTTTCTTCAAAATAATGTTGTGCCTGTTCCAAAATTGTTGTCTGTTGCTACAAAGATAGTAATTTGGTATGATTTTTTTATCTTTGTGCTATGTTTCAAGATTTCAAACCGGTTTTTTTGGTGCTTTTACGATTCATTGTCATTTATCTGGCGCTGTTGTTTGCGTACCAATTCTATTTGAATAGTTTCGACGGAAAAGAAATCGATCTATTTTCTATGAAAATCGCAGAACAAGTGCAATCTATCCTCAATTTTCTGAACTATCCTACCGAATTGTACCACCAAAAAGAATACGAAACGGTTTGGTTTTACACCAAGTCCAAGTACGTCTCTAGAATGGTTGAAGGTTGCAATGCAATATCTGTGATGATTTTGTTTTTGGCATTTGTTTTTGCGTTTTACAAAGGATTGAAAACCTTCGTTTTTGCAGCAATTGGTTTGGTATTTTTGTACGTAATGAATGTGTTGAGAATTGTAGGAATCAATGTACTGATTTCTGATCACCCAGAATATCAAAAAATTGCGCACGATTATTTATTCCCCGCAATTATCTACGGAAGCGTAGTGCTACTTTGGTTGATATGGATTAAATTTTTTGCATTAAAGAACACCAAAACTGAAAATTTATGAAAATTCAACATTGGTTTTGGGTGCTTTTCGGAATTGCAGGATTGATTTCGGTGCGTATTTTTGAGGATCAATTATTTTACGATCCTTTTCTGGAATATTTTCACGAAGCCAACAAAAAAGCAGTTTTCCCAAATTTTAACTGGCTGTATTTGGTGGCAAGTTACCTGTTTCGATTTATGCTGAACTTAGTGTTTTCTGCCATCATTGTACATTTTATTTTTAATAATATAAAATGGACGGTACAAGCAATGGTTTTGATGGTGATGGTTTTTGCACTTACGTTCCCAATATATTTGTATTGCATACACACAAAATTCGAGATTGGCTACCTTTTTTCTTTTTATATGAGGAGATTTGTGATTCAGCCACTGATTTTGTTGCTGATTATTCCCCTATTTTATTATCGGAAGAGTTTACTAATGCGTGTTTAGAAACCTGAGAAATAGATTCTGAATTCCACTCCACTTTTCTTACAAAATTTCTTTGGCGAAACTCACAATCAGCAAGTTGGCAGATTTCACAAGAGAAATCTTTGCAATCATCCATATGGAAATTAAACTCTACACTTCTATCGGTATTTTTGGCAATGAGTTTGATGATTTGCTCCATTTCATCGTGTGCTTTTCTCAGTGGATAATACCACGGTAAAGTCAAATGTGCATCTATATGCAAATCAGCGCCATACTGTTGCATTTTGGTGTTGTGTACATCTACCCAATTTGGTTTGCGGTGTTCCTGAAGCAGTTTTGCTAAATTTTCTAAAAATTTGGGGTCCGCTTCATCCATAATTCCACTCAATGATTTGCGTACAATTTTGTAACCTACAAAAATGATATACAAACCAAAAAGCAGTGCAACCAAAGAATCTATCCTATTGATTTTAGTAAAATACACCAAAACCAAACTTAAGACCACACCAATCGTGGTCAAAGTATCGGTTTGCAAATGTTTACCTGAAGAAATGAGTACGACTGAGTTTTCCTTTTCTCCTTTTTTGATTGAAATATATCCCATCAAATAATTAATGAGCGCTGTTGCGAAAATAATGAGCATTCCCCAATCTAATTTTTTGAGGACATTGCCGTGCAAAAGACTATCTACCGATTCTATAATAATCATTAAACCAGCAAAAATAATGAGCGCTCCTTCAATTCCGGAGGTGATGAATTCTACTTTCCCGTGACCATAAGGATGGTCATCATCTCTTGGTTTTGCAGCAAGATAGAGGGAATACAATCCCATAAATGCAGAAATAATGTTCACGATACTTTCCATAGCATCTGAGAACACCGCGTCTGAATTGGTGAGGTTCCACGCAATGAGTTTCCCGATGAATAATAAAACACCAATTATTGCGACTTTTTTCTGAAAAGACAATCGGTTTCTGGTGGAATTATCTTGGGAGTTGGTCATTTTTTATTAAAAAATTAGAGAAAAGAATTAGTAATAATTGATGTTTGATAATAGATATTTGATCTTTCATCAATCATCTTTCATCAATTATGAGTTATGAATTTCACACCAAATGATGGGCTACCAAATATTCTGCAATTTGTATGGCATTGGTTGCGGCTCCTTTTCTTAGATTATCTGCTACAATCCACATATTCAATGTGTTTGGTTGCGATAAATCTCTGCGTAATCTACCTACAAAAACCTCATCTTTTCCTTCGGAATAGAAACACATAGGATAGATTTTATTGGCAGGATCGTCTTGCAAAACGACACCTGAAGTATTGGCTAAAATATTTTTTACCTCGTCTAAATCGAAATCGTTTTCAAATTCTACGTTTACGCTTTCAGAATGACCTCCTTGTACCGGAATTCTAACTGCAGTTGCCGAAATTTTCAGAGAATCATCTCGCATAATTTTTTTCGGTTCTTTCATTAGTTTTAATTCTTCTTTGGTATAATCATCTGCATCAAAAACATCACATTGTGGCAATGCATTTTTGAAAATTTGATAAGGATATACCATTTCTACTTCGGTAGAATTGGGATTTACCGCATTTTGAATTTCTGCATTTAGTTGATCTACTGCTGCTTTTCCGGTTCCTGAAACTGATTGATAGGTAGAAACAATCATTCTTTTCAGTTTATATTTCAAATGAAGCGGATTAATTGCCATCACCAATTGTATGGTAGAACAGTTCGGATTGGCAATAATTTTGTCCTCTTTAGTTAAAATATCAGCATTGATTTCAGGCACTACCAAAGGAATTTTGGGATCCATTCTCCAAGCAGAAGAATTATCTACCACGGTACAGCCAATTGCAGCAAATTTTGGCGCAAATTCCAAAGAAGTGGTTCCACCTGCAGAAAATATCGCGATTTGTGGTTTCATAGAAATCGCGGTTTCCATAGAAACGATCGGGAATTCTTGATTTTTGTAGGTGATGGTTTTCCCTACTGATTTTTCAGATGCTACCGGAATCAATTCGGTAACAGGGAAATTACGCTCTTCTAAAACTTTCAACATTACTTGACCAACCATTCCGGTTGCTCCTACTACTGCTACTTTCATGCTAAATTTTGATTTCTAAAAATAATTAAGCCAAAGACGGAAATACTCTGAACCAAGGAAATGCAAAAGCAAATAAAACCACTGCTAAAACTCCCATAAAAACGATTTTCAAGGCTAATTTATCGTTCTTTTTCATGTATTTATTGATGATGGTCAACAAAACTGCAGCTACAATCATAGAAAATGGGTGTTCTACAAAAGTTTGACGATTTGCAGCATCGCTCATCAAATTACCTGCTGCTAAAGCCGCTTTGAAACCTGGCGAAAAAATAAACAACAGCGGAATTCCGATTACTGCTTGCAAATGAAAGAAAATCATGGTAAAAAGTGTTGATTTGCGAAGCAATTTGGAGATATTACCTGAATATCCGAACATTGCAACCAACAAACTCACCAAAAACACCGCTACCAAAAGCAAGATAAGATATCCGAATCCTTTGTGCGCCTGAAGAAAAATATTGTATAATTCCATACTGATTTTTTTTATGAAACAAAGATAACCAATAACAAACAACTGCTAATTGATGTTCTGTTTCTGATTTTTAATTTAATTTTTTATTAATTTTTTTAAATTTTTGAAAGCAAATTTCTGAAATTGGTTTTCTCGTCTATAATTCTAAGGAGATCAGCAACCGGAACTCGCTCTTGTTGCATCGTGTCTCGATCTCGCAGAGTTACGGTGTTTTCGGTAAGAGAATCGTGATCTACCGTGATACAGAAAGGAGTACCAATTGCATCTTGACGACGATATCTTTTACCAATGCTGTCTTTTTCTTCATAAATTAGATTGAAATCATATTTCAAATCATTGAAGATTTTTTCTGCATATTCTCCTAATCCGTCTTTTTTCATGAGTGGTAAAATCGCTGCTTTTACCGGAGCTAAAGCAGGTGGAAGCGACAAAACGGTACGTTCTGAACCATCTTCTAACACCTCATCTTTTAAACAATGTGAGAACAATGCCAAAAACATTCTATCTAAACCTACGGAAGTTTCTACGACATAAGGAACGTAGTTTTCGTTTTTCTCTGGATCAAAATATTGTAATTTTCTGCCAGAGAATTTTTCGTGCGCTCCCAAATCAAAATCGGTTCTGGAGTGAATTCCTTCTAATTCTTTGAAACCAAAAGGAAACTTGAATTCTATATCTGCTGCTGCATTGGCATAATGTGCCAATTTTTCGTGGTCGTGAAATTTGTAATTTTCTTGTCCCAATCCAAGTGCAAGATGCCAGTTCATACGTTTTTGTTTCCACTCTTCGTAGAATTTCAGTTCGGTACCTGGTTGCACGAAAAATTGCATTTCCATCTGTTCAAATTCTCGCATTCTGAAGATAAATTGCCTTGCAACAATCTCATTTCTAAATGCTTTCCCAATTTGTGCAATTCCGAAAGGTAATTTATGACGAGAGGTTTTTTGTACATTCAAAAAATTAACAAAAATTCCTTGTGCAGTTTCTGGTCTTAGGTACAAATCCATTGCGTTGTCTGCAGAGGCACCTAATTTGGTCCCAAACATCAAGTTGAACTGTCTTACTTCGGTCCAATTTCTGGAACCAGTGTCTGGATCGGCGATTTCCAGCTCCTCAATCAATGCTTTTACGTCGGCTAGATTTTCGGTTTCTAGTGATTTTGCCATTCTGGTGAGAATGGTTTTTTGTTTTTCGCGGTATTCCAATACTCTGGGATTGGTTTCCACGAATTGATTTTCATCAAAAGCTTCCCCAAATCTTTTGGCTGCTTTTTCTATTTCTTTTTGCGCTTTGTCTTCTAATTTTGCACAATAATCTTCTATTAGTACATCTGCTCTGAAACGTTTTTTAGAATCTTTATTATCAATCAATGGATCATTGAATGCATCTACGTGTCCACTTGCTTTCCAAGTAGTAGGATGCATCAGAATTGCAGAATCTAATCCAACAATATTTTCATTGAGTTGAATCATTGCTTTCCACCAGTATTGTTTGATATTGTTTTTCAGTTCCGCACCGTTTTGTCCGTAATCATAGACTGCAGATAAACCATCGTAGATTTCAGAACTTGGGAAAATAAAACCATATTCTTTTGCGTGGGAAACCACTTTCTTGAAAACGTCTTCTTGCTTTGCCATAAATTGTAATGAATATTTTGCAAAAATAGGGAATTTTAGCCGAAATAAATAATGTTAAACTTACCGAAAATCGTCGAAAAAAGACTAGCTTTTACAAGAGCTTCAACGAATTGTTTCAAAAAATAACAGCAATCCGAAATTGAAATTTTCTACAAACCTGTCTGTTGAATAAATTAAAACCTTATTTTTGCAAAAAATTTGATTTGGTAAGAATTACGGAACATAATGATTGGGTGATTTTTTGTATTTTAGCTGGAATAATTGTCTATATTTTCTTGTTGAGAATATTACAAAGAGAAGCCAATTTACCAGAATTCATTTTGCAAAACTACCGAGATTCTAGCAATACTTTTCTCAGTTGGATTTTAGTTTCTGCGGTGTACATCACCTTATTTTCGGTTTTGTTTTCTCAGTACCTCCCAATAATTCCGAAAATAGTAACACAAATGCAAATTGCAGGATATCACCTTAACAAGTTTGGGTACATTTTGCTTTTAGTATCTATATTTTATGCTGTGAAAACTGGTTTTTCCTATCTTTTTTATAAGAGTATAGATGATTTAAAAAATTGGAAACATTTCTATTTCAGCGCAACCAAATTTTATTTTGTGATTTCTCTTTTGCTTATGATTGGTTGTACCGTACATTATTATTTTAACATAGAAAAGTCAAAAATATTATATATTTACATGATTTTTATGGCATTTTCTTTCATATTCAAAAATTTATTTTACCTTTTTAACAAAAATCAAATTTTGCCAAACATTTGGTATTATAAATTTTTGTATATTTGCACACTCCAAATTACACCTGTTTTGGTCCTTTGGAAGTTATTGTTTTTTTAACACAAATGCATAATTTTTTGCTATGAAAATAAGATCAATTTTAGTTTCGCAACCTTCACCAAATGAATCTTCACCCTATTTAGAAATTGCAAAAAAAGAAAAAATAAAAATAGATTTCAGACCGTTTATTCACATAGAAGGAGTTGACGCAAAAGAACTCCGAACTCAGAAAATTGATTTATCACAATTTTCTGGTGTGATTTTTACAAGCAAAAATGCTATAGATCACTATTTCAGATTAGCAGAAGAAATGCGTTTCGCTGTTCCTGATTCTATGCGATACATTTGCCAATCAGAAGCAATTGCTAATTATTTACAAAAACATATTGTTTATAGAAAACGAAAAATCAGTTTTGGCGAAAAAACCGCAACAGATTTATTGCCGCTTTTCAAAAAATATCCAAATGAAAAATATCTTTTACCTTGTTCAGATGTGGTAAATGATGATATCATAAAAGTTTTGGATTCCTCAAATATCGATTGGACTAAAGCAATCATGTATAAAACAGTTTGCAGCGATTTAACTGATGTTAAAATTAGCGATTACGATATGTTGGTATTTTTCACACCACAAGGAATTAAATCTCTTGGTAGAAATTTTGAAAAATTCAACCAAGATGAAACCAAGATTTGTGTTTTCGGGGCAAATACTCAAAAAGCTGCAGAAGAAGCCGGTTTGCGTGTAGATGTGATGGCTCCTACTAAAGAAACACCATCTATGACTATGGCAATCGAAAAATTTATAAAAAATGCTAATAAATAAGTAGCATTTTTTACAAAAAAAACAATAAATAAACCGTCTTTTCCTAAAGGATTAGATGGTTTTTAATTATATTTAAACTTTCATTATTAATAATTAATGCAAGCACCAAAACCAAAAAAAATAGAAAAAATTCTGGAAATTCACGAAGACAAACGTGTTGATAATTATTTTTGGATGAATGATCGGGAAAATCCTGAAGTGATAAAATATCTTGAAGAAGAAAACACCTATTGCGATTTTGTGATGAAAGATACCGAAAATCTGCAAACAGAACTTTTCGAGGAAATGAAAGCACGCTACAAAAAAGACGACGAAAGTTTGCCATATTTCTTCAATGAATATTGGTACATTGTGCGATATGAAGATGGAAAAGAATACCCAATTTTTACTCGAAAATTTCAAACCCTGGAAAATTCCGAAGAAATTATTTTGGATGTAAATGTTTTAGCAGAAGGTCACGAATTTTTCGAAATCGGAAGTGTGGCTGTAAGT
Source organism: uncultured Flavobacteriales bacterium (assembly GCA_937876095.1). Taxonomy (GTDB): domain Bacteria; phylum Bacteroidota; class Bacteroidia; order Flavobacteriales; family Weeksellaceae; genus CALFIE01. The sequence goes on from CALFIE010000079.1 coordinate 29,824, forward strand.
CCGAACAACGAAATAGCGAGCTTCTCTGAAGATGAATTGGGACGCAGAATCTACAGCATCAAATTCAAAAATCTAAAAACCGGCGAAATTCTGAAAGATGAAATCTTGAACACCACCGGAAAAGCAGTTTGGGCAAATGATAACCAACATATTTTCTATATCAGAAAAGATAAAAATTTGCGTGCGTTTCAGGTTTTCCGGCACGAATTAGGAACCGATCCCGAAAAAGATGTGCTGATTTTCCACGAAAAAGACGATACTTTTGATGTGAATGTGTTCAAAACCAAATCGTTGGAATATATTTTCATCGCGAGTTCTTCTACAATTTCAGATGAGCACAGATTCATTCCTGCAAATGATATTTTTGCCGAATTTAAAATAATTCAGCCAAGAAAACCCGATTTAGAATATGCTGTGGAACATTTCGAAGACAAGTTTTACATCATTACCAATGCCGACAAAGCCACCAATTTTAAGTTGGTGAAAACCAAAGTAGCACATTGTTCGATGGAATTTTGGCAAGATGTAATTCCACACAGAAAAGACGTTTTATTGGAAGGTTTTGAAATTTTCAAAAAATATTTGGTTCTTGAAGAACGAAACCGAGGTTTGCTCCAAATAAAAGTAATTGAAAACCAAACAAATAACAGTCATTATTTACCTTTCAATGATCCAACTTATACTGCGTATATTGGTTTGAATTTGGAATTTGAAACCGAAAAATTACGTTTTGGCTACACTTCGCTTACGCAACCAAGCGCAACTTTGGAATATGATATGCAAGAAAAAACCACCAAAATTTTGAAACAACAAGAAGTTTTGGGTGGAAAATTTTTGCAGGAAAATTATATTTCCGAGCGAATTTGGGCAAATTCCCGAGACGGAAAAACCAAAATCCCGATTTCTTTGGTGTATCACAAAAATACTCCAAAATCTGCAGAAACTCCGCTACTTTTGTACGGCTACGGAAGTTACGGACATACCGTAGATGCAAGTTTTTCTAATGTAAGATTGTCGATTCTGGATCGTGGATTTATCTACGCAATTGCTCATATTAGAGGCGGAGAATATTTGGGAAGAGAATGGTATGAAGACGGGAAAATGCTCCAGAAAAAGAATACTTTTTACGATTTTATAGATTGTGGGAAATTTCTCATTCAAGAAAATTATACTTCCGAGAAACATCTGTATGCAATGGGCGGTTCTGCAGGTGGACTTTTGATGGGAGCCGTGATGAATTATGAACCGAATTTATTTCACGGAATTGTAGCGCAAGTTCCTTTCGTAGATGTGGTTACCACGATGTTAGACGAAGAAATTCCGCTAACTACGGGTGAATTTGATGAATGGGGAAATCCGAAAAAGAAAAAATACTACGATTATATGAAATCATATTCTCCGTACGATAATGTGGAAGCAAAAAACTATCCAAATATTTTGATAACCACAGGTTTGCATGATTCACAAGTACAATATTGGGAACCTGCAAAATGGACTGCCAAATTGCGGGAACTGAAAACCGACGAAAATATTTTGCTCTTCAAAACGGATATGAGTTCCGGACACGGTGGTGCATCAGGAAGATTTGAAAGCTTGAAAGAAGATGCGTTGGAATATGCGTTTCTGCTTATGATTGATAAGCGATGAATGATGATTTATTAAACATGTGTTAAAATTCTACCTTTGACCAAGCACAAAATATGGGCGAAACTAAAAGATTAGTTTTAAAAAAGATTTATTTTGAAAAAGATTTTCAAGATTTACTGAAGCTTTATCAGAAAAAAGAAAATATGCAGTACATTCTTTCGGGAAAATATGATTATACACTCGAAGAATTAAAGGAAAAATGGAGAAACATTGGTTTTGATGAAAATTCAAAAACTGGTTTTCAAGTTGTAGTTTTTAAAGAAACCAATAAAATTATTGGAGAATGTGCATTATTAAAAACGGAAAAGCCTATTTCAGAAGAATTAGAAATCGCATTTATGGTTGACGAAAATTTCAGAAATAGTGGTTTTGCAACCGAGATTTGCAACTATCTAATTGATTTTGCATTCCAAACTATAAAAACAAAATCCATCAAAGCAGGAATGTATAAAGAAAATGCCAATTCAGAAAAATTAGTTAAAAAATTAAGATTTGTTTTGGAAAAAGAAGGAAAAAGTAAATCAGGAATTGAGTTTAGGGAATATATTTTAGAAAAAAAATAGTCGGTCAGAAATTATCAATCATCATATATCAATTATGACAGAAAGCGAACTTTGGAAAAAAGTAGAATACTTTTTCCAAGAAAATTTTGAAACAGAAAAAGAAGTACCAATTGAAACCATTTTGTTTCTGATTGGTGTGCAAGAATTGGGCAGCGGAAACCAAAAATACAGCAAAGACGACAAAGTAAACCTCATACATATCGCAGTTTGCAGATTATTAGAACCATTTGGTTATTACAAATTTTCACATTATGATGATGATGGTTATCCACATTTCGAAGAATTGCAAGCACTTCCCGAACTGAAATCGAACGAACAACAAATTCTGATGAAAAAATCGGTGATACAATATTTCATAGATGAAAATTTGTTTGACAAAGAAACGTTAAACAGTATAAACTATTAAATTTTTGTTAAAAAAACGAGTTTTAATAAAAAATACACAATAATCATGTGTATTTTTTGTTTTTATATTGTTAAATGTAATAATTTTAACATTTCTATTCAAAAACGATAATGAACAACAAGTTTATCCCGATTATTTCTATTTTGATGACCATTTCTATGGTCGTCTTTGTTACACTGCAATTGTATTGGATTAAAGAGTTGTACAGTGCACTGAATCAGGATTTCGCCAACAAAGTGTATGCTGCACTGGAAACCACTTCAGATAAAATTACACAAATAGAAGTCGATAAATATTACGCAAAATATAATAATATCGATAAAACCGTCATTGCTAACAGCAGCAAACCATCTCTAACTACGATACAACAAGTAGAAGATTCTGCAAGCAGAAGACTCATCACCTACTCCAAAAATATCATTGAAAAACAGAATATTCCAATTTCTAAAAAAGGTGACAGCTTCAAATTAACCAAAATGTACACCGACGAAGCTCAATTGAAATTCAAAAAAAACGACAATACACCAACTGCATTAACTGCAGATTTGAATACCTCTATAGAAAATGGAGAATTCAATTTGCGTGAATTTGCCAAACTCAATGGCTCCAATTTACCAATTTCTCAGCGTGTAAATAGCAAAACATTGGATTCTGTCTTAGTAAAAGAACTGAAAATGAAGGGAATAGACACCCGATTTGGTTTCGGAATTTTAGATAAAAGCAATAAACCCACCAAAATCACCAACAATCTTTACTTAAACCAAAAAGACCAAACCAACTATTCTTATCCACTTTTTACCGATAACAAAGATCAAACTCTGTATTCTTTAGCATTGGTTTTCCCAAGAAAAGATTTTTCTTTGGCCAAAAACAATCTCCCAATGCTTTTAGGAACGTTCCTTTCCTTGCTCACAATTTTGGGAATTTACATCATCTCGATTAATTATATGATGCGTCAGAAAAAAATTGCAGAGGTAAAAACCGACTTTATCAACAATATGTCGCACGAATTCAAAACGCCTTTAGCAACCATTTCGGTAGCAACCGATTCTTTGGCAAACGATAAAATAGCGACCAATCCAGAAAAAGTAAAGTACTATTCATCATTAATAAAACAAGAAAATCTGCGAATGAAAAAGCAGGTAGAAAACGTGCTGAATATGTCGAAATTAGAACGAAACGAAGTAAAATTGTTCCTAAAAGAAACCAACGTGCGAGAACTCATCAAAGAAATCACGCAATCTTTCGGACTGATTGTTTCACAGCGAAACGGCACTTTAACTCAGGAATTCAATGCAGAGAAATACCACCTGAAAATAGATGAATTCCACATTTCTAATGCACTCGTAAATTTGCTCGACAATGCCAACAAATATTCACCAGAAGCACCAGAAATAAAGGTAACCACCAGAAACGAAGGAAATTGGTACGTTATCGAAATTTCTGATAAAGGAATGGGAATGGATCACCAAAACAGAGGCAAAATTTTTGAAAAATTCTTCAGAGAAGAGACCGGGAACATTCACAATGTGAAAGGACAAGGTCTTGGATTGTCTTACGTGAAAAAAATCATAGAACTTCACAAAGGTCAGGTTCACGTAGAATCTCAACCAAACATAGGGAGTACTTTCACCATCAAACTTCCGATGACATTCTAATAAAAATAAAATATCATTAATGAAAATTAGGTATAAAATAATTCAAACCATTTCAAACAACCTCAAACAAAATTAAAAAATAAAATTTATAGATATGAGCAACAGAATATTATTAGTAGAAGACGACCAAAGTTTTGGCGCAGTGTTGAAAGATTATCTTAGCATCAATAATTTTGATGTAACCTTAGCTACCGATGGAGAATTGGGACTGAAAGAATTCACCGAAAAAGAATTTGACATTTGTATTTTTGATGTGATGATGCCAAAAAAAGACGGATTCACACTAGCAGAAGATGTGAAAAAAATCGATAAAAACACCCCAATTATTTTCTTGACTGCTAAAAATTTGCGCGAAGACATTTTGCGAGGATACCAAATCGGAGCAGATGATTATATCACAAAACCATTTGATACCGAACTACTTCTGTACAAAATAAAAGCCATTTTGCAACGCAGTGCCAATATCGAAAATGAAGAACAAGAACAGTTCAAAATCAGTAATATTTACTTTGATTCTATGCTTCGACAGTTGCGAGTTGGTGACAATGAGTACAAACTTTCGCCTAAAGAAAATGAATTGCTGAAACTGCTTTGTATGCACCGAAACGATTTTATGCCAAGAGATTTAGCACTAAGAAAAATTTGGAAAAAAGAGAACTATTTCACGGCAAGAAGTATGGATGTGTACATCGCAAAACTCCGAAAATTACTGAAAGATGATGACGGTTTAGAAATCATCAATGTTCACGGAGAAGGTTTCAGACTTTTGGTAAAAAATTAATTTTCACTTTTCTAAAATAATTTTGATGAAAAGGCGTGGTTTTTCTAGCGCCTTCATCAGTAATGAACGGAAATAGATTTTTAATAAAAAATCTCTCAAAAAATCATTTATGCAAAAAAAATGGTTTTAGCGAAAAAAATGTACCTTTGCAAAGAATATGGCAAAAATTCTGAAAATAGCACTGATGTTTTTCTGTATGGGAATACTCGTATTTCCTCAGGAAAACTTCTATGCCAAAACTACAGAAATGTCTTGCTGCGCCAATAAAACCGAGAAAAAAGATTGCTGCAAAACCGACAAAAAAACACCTTGTCACGATTCTAAAAGCAAAAATAAATCTTGCGATGGCAATTGCAATTCTTGCCAAGTTTGCTGTTCTAGTTATCATTTTTCAGCGGTGATTTATTCACCTACACAAGAAATTTCTACTGAATTTTCTATTTCAGAAAAAGCGGATCATTCTTATGTAGATCCTTATTTTTCAGTACCTTTTCATTCGATTTGGCAACCCCCAAAAATAGGTTAAATTATTATTGATAGCCACAAAAATGTTTTTTTCAGAAATTCTGAAAAAAAAATCTGTTGCGTTTTTTTTAATTATATTTAATTTAACTTATTACAAAAATGAAAACCTTACAAAAATTAGGAATTGTATTCCTTTTCCTCGCTACATTTAGCATTTTCAATGCACAAAATACCAAAACAGAAACCGCCAAAGTTTTTGGTAATTGCGGCATGTGCAAATCCAGAATAGAAAAAGCAGCCAAAGAAATACCAAGCGTAACTGCAAATTGGGACAAAAAAACCAAAATTTTGAGTTTCACATATGATCCAAACAAAACTTCTAGAGCAGAAATTTTGAAAAAAATTGCAGCTGCAGGTCACGACAACGAACTTTATCTTGCAAAAGATGAGGATTATGACGATTTGCCGGGATGTTGCCAATATGAAAGAAAAGAAAACCAAAAAAATTAAAAATATTATGAAAAATAATATGAAAATAGGATTGAGTTTTGTTTTTTTGATGATGTCTTTCTTGGTTTTTGCTCAAAAAACTGTCACAAGAGAAACTTTTTGGGTGAATGGAAACTGCGGAGAATGTAAAGAACGAATTGAAAATAGCGCAAAAAAATCAGGTGCAAAACACGCAACTTGGTCATCAGATTCGCACGAATTGGTTTTAGAATACAATCCTGCCAAAGTTACTACAGATGCTATTTTAAAAAAAATAGCAGAAGTAGGACATAGCAACGAGAAATACAAAACTACTGACGACGTGTACAACGCGCTCCCAGAATGTTGCAAATATGACCGAGAAGAAGAAAAACCACAGCCAGAATCTGCCAAAACAGAAACCGTGGTCAAAAATTTTGAAACAACAACTAATTCAAGCCCTGCAACAATTAACACCAATCAGTCACAGGAAAATACGGTTGCAAAATCAGACGTTACCAACGAGAAAAAAATTGAAGGAATTCAATTAACCAAAATGCAAGAAGCAACTGCACTCAACAGAAAAAGTGCAGATCTTACCTTCAATATTGGTAAAAAAGAATTGTTGAAAGCGGCGTGTTGCAATTTATCTGAAAGCTTTGAAACCAACGCAACGGTTGATGTATCTTATAGCAATGCTGTAACCGGAACCAAACAACTGAAAATGCTTGGTCTCGACCAAAAATACACTTCGCTTACCAAAGAATTGTTGCCCGAAATCAGAGGTTTGGCTTCTGCGTATGGTCTGAATTTTATTCCGGGACGTTGGATTGGCGGAATTCAGTTGACAAAAGGAGGAAGTACCGTAACCAACGGTTACGAAAGTATTACCGGACAAATCAACACCGAATTGTTGAAATTCAACAAAAATCCTGAAACCAACCTAAACCTTTTTGCAGATTTTAACGGAAGAACCGAGTTGAACATTACGAATACGTCTGAACTAAAAGAAAAATTCAACCAAAGTATTTTGCTCCACGCAAACGGAACTTTTGGGAATATTGATAGCAACGATGATGGATTTTTAGACCGACCGAAAGGAAACCAAATCAATGCAAGTTATCTATTGAATTACAGCGATTTGGACAATTCCGGATTTATGTCCCATTTCGGAATTCAGGTTTTGAAAGACCAAAGAAATGCAGGTCAAGTTCAATTTGATGATAAAAAACCACAACTTGGTCAGAATTTTTATGGCGTAAAAATTGAGTCTTCCCGATTCCAAATTTGGAACAAAACAGGCTATATTTTTAAAAATAAACCTTATCAAAGTTTCGGTTGGATGAACCAATTTACCAACCACGACCAAAATAGTTTTTTCGGATTTAGAAATTATGACGGCAATCAAAAAACCTTCTATTCCAATTTAATTTTTGAAAGTATTATTGGCAATACCAACCACAAATACAAAACTGGAGCGAGTTTTTTGTATGATGATTTTAATGAAAATTACCTTAGCCAAAATTTCAAAAGAACCGAAAAAGTACCGGGTTTGTTTTTGGAATATACTTTAACAGGGCTGAAATATACTTTGGTAGCAGGTTCTCGTGTAGATTTTCATAATTTGGTAGGAACGCAATTTACCCCGAGATTGAATTTTAAATATGATATTGCGCCGAAAACCATTTTGCGACTTTCCGCAGGAAAAGGTTTCAGAACAGCGAATATTTTTGCTGAAAATCAGCAGTATTTTGCATCAAACCGACAAATTGAAATCATCGGAAATGGCGGAAAAATCTACGATTTGAAACCCGAAATTGCATGGAATTACGGAGCAAGTCTTCAGCAAGATTTCAAATTATTTGGCAAAAAAGCGAGTTTGGTTGCCGATTTTTTTAGAACCGATTTTCAAAATCAAGTATTGGCAGATTTAGAAAGTCCACAAAAATTGGTTTTCTATAATTTGACAGGCAAATCTTTTGCGAATTCGTTGCAAACGCAACTCGATTTTTCACCCCTGAAAAATTTAGAATTCAGAATGACTTACAAATATTACGATGTACAAGCAGATTATGCAAGCGGAAGAAAAGAAGTGCCTTTTATGGCGAAAAATCGTGGATTTTTCAATGCGTCTTATGCGACTAACAAAAACAGCAACGATGCTTTTTGGAGTTTTGATACCACTTTGCAGTTTGTTGGTAAACAACGACTTCCGAATACTGCAAGCAATCCTGTAGAATTTCAGTTGCCTAAATATTCAGAATCGTATATGACGTGGAATGCACAAGTTGCACACGATTTTTCTAAAAATTTCAGAATGTATCTTGGTGGCGAAAACTTGTTAGGTTATATGCAAGAAAATCCAATTTTGGATGCCAAAAATCCTTTCAGCAATTATTTTGATGGCGGAATGGTTTATGCACCAATTATGCCTGCAAATGTGTATGTTGGGATAGATTTGAAGTTTTAATTCAAAAAATAAATTGCGAGATTTCACAAGAATCTCGCAATTTTTACAGATTGTATTTTTTTAAATTTTTATCAAAATCTTTAGATTTAATAAAGTTATGTTTTATTTTGTTAACTTTTACTATCTCTAAAAATCCTAAACTAGCAAGATTATTCAAATCTTGTCTGGCTGTAAAACTTGATATTCTGAAACGGTTTTCAATCTCTTTTGCATTTAAAACTCTATCTGCATCATCATTAATAATTTTTAAAATTTGCGCTTGTCTGTCATTTACATTTGGAATTTTAATAAATTTTGATGCCTGAATCACCTCTTTCTGTTTTTGACCAATATAATCTTTCAAGGCTTCAAATGCCTTTTCCATGGTCTTTATATGATATGTAATGAAATAAGAGAGGTCATTTTCATCAATTTCAGTATAAATGAACGCTTTTTCGTACTGATTTTTCGTATCTTTTATAATTCTTGAAATAGATAAATACTCAGTTAACCAATAGCCTTTTTTTAACATATACCAATAAAAAATTGCTCTTGCAGTTCTACCGTTTCCGTCAGTAAAAGGGTGAATCCAACCAATCATAAAGTGTATAATAATTCCTTTAATAATAGGATGAATGAAATTTTTCTCATTATCAACATTAAAAAAATCACTAAGTGAACTAATTAATTGTTCTAATTCATTGAATTCTGGTGGTGTATGAATTACCTCGCTATTAGAATAGTTTATAACATAAATATCATTATTATCTCTAAATTTTCCTTCCTCTTCAGATTTTCCTAAAGTACTTTTCGAAATTAAACTATGTAGATATAATAATTTCTCTTTTGATAAATCATCATTTTTATGTTGAATAATATATTGAATTGTTTCATAATTATTCATGATCATTTGTTCTGACTTATTTTTTGGTTTCAATTCTTTCTGAATCATTTCCTTTGCCTTTTTTCTTGTGGTATTTGCTCCCTCCATTTGACTGCTTGAAATGGCTTCTTCCATGATCGAACTAATCATAAATTTGGTTTTATCTGTTTCTGCAATTCCGATATTGCTACCTAAACTTCCTCCAATATTCAAATCAAAATGATGTAAAGATTTTAAGATAAAATCTGTTATATGAAACTTAAAGTGATATTTATAAAATTCAACTTTGTTACTCCGAAGATTTCTGTGAAACTTAATTGCCATCCAAAAATCTTCTGGCGCATATTCTTTTGATTTATATTTTAATTTATCCCAATATAAATATTCATCATTTATCTTTTTCATTTCGCCTGACATTTGAAGTGCTACAGACATTTGTATAGTATTTTCTTTTTGGCTATAAACTGGTGCTTTTTCAATCATGACAAATTTTTATCCAAAAATATATAAAAATTGCGAGATTTTACAAGAATCTCGCAATTTTTATATGTTTATTTTTTTTCTTTTATTTATCCCTTTCAAAATCCAAACACACCGAATTCATACAAAATCGGTTTCCAGTTGGTGCAGGTCCGTCTGTGAAAACGTGTCCAAGATGAGATTCGCAACGTTTGCACAACACTTCAGTTCGTTCCATTCCGTGTGAAGAATCTCTGCGGTAAATCACGCCATTTTTGTCGGCTTCGTAGAAACTCGGCCATCCACAACTCGAAGCAAATTTTGACGAACTGCGGAACAAATGATTTCCGCAAACTGCGCAATAATATTCTCCAATTTCATCAAAATCATTGTACTTTCCTGTGAAAGGCCTTTCTGTATCTGCTTCACGCGCAACAAAATACAAATCGTTTGGTAAAATTTTCTTCCATTTCTCATTAGAAACCTCTAGTTTGTTTTTATTAGTTCTCGAATAATACGGATTGCTTTTTGATGCTTGATTTTCCATTGGATTTGATTTTTGTGTTTGTGAACAACTTTGTAGAAACATCGTACAAAATAACAATAATAATATGTTTTTCATAATTAAATTTTTAACCACAAATCTAAAAATTCAACAAAGTCAAAAGTCACAAAAAATTATTTGATTTTTAAAGTTACACTAAAGAAATCATACGATAAAAATCAAAGATTTTTGCTTTTATATTCTATTAAAACGAAAAAACATCTCTCTTATTTTTGATAAAAATAAAATGTTTTGTGACTTTTGTGGTTAAAAAACTAACTTTGTTGTAATGAACAACGAGCAAAAACGACAACAACTCCGGAACCACAAAATGCTTGCAACAGGACTTTTCGTGTTGATGTGCGTGGTTTTTCTATTGACCACCTATTTGCAGAAATATCAAAATGTAGGAAGTTGGATTGGCTATATTCGTGCTTTTGCAGAAGCTGGAATGATTGGCGCATTGGCAGATTGGTTTGCAGTTACAGCGCTTTTTCATTATCCACTTGGTTTGAAAATTCCACACACCAATTTGATTGAAAATTCTAAAGAAAAAATTGGCGATAATTTGGGAAATTTTGTAGTAACCAATTTTTTGTCTCCTGAAAACATCAGACCTTACATCGAGAAAATCAAAATCTCTCATTTCCTTGGAGATTGGCTTCAAAAGGAGAATAATGCTGATGCTTTGGTCAAAAATTTGTCCGAAATTGTGTTAGATGTTTTGAGTAAATTAGATGATGTTTCGGTGGTAAATTTCATCAGCAAAAAAGCCATAGAAATGAGCGACAATTTCAAACTGAACGTTGTTCTTGGCAACGGAATCGACTATATTTTACAGAAAAATGACCATCAAAAACTCATTAGTAATCTCTCACAACAAATCAAAAAATATGTGCTAGAAAATCACGAATTGGTTCGCGAACGCGTGAAAAAAGAGAGTTTTGCTTTAATCCCAAATTTTGTTGACAATAAAATTGCCGAAAAAATCACTTCGGGACTTTCCAAATATTTTAGCGAAATTGAAAGCGATGAAAACCATCCTTTGCGAAAAGAAATTACCAAAAAATTAATGGAATTTTCTGAAGATTTGAAACACAATCCGAAATATGAGGAAGAGTTTAAAGTGATGAAAAACGATTTCTTGAGCGAAGAAAAAGTGCATCAATACGCAAAAGACATTTGGAATTCTATTAAAAAGACATTGTCAACAGAATTGGCAGAAGAACATTCTGCCCTGAAAAATTACTTAAAAAAAAACATCGCCGAATTTGCGGAAAATTTGCGCTCCGATGAAAATCTTCAACACAAAATCGATGCATTTGTGCGTTATACTGCGTATAAATACATTGTGAAAAACACCGATAAATTTGGCGACCTCATTGCAACCACCGTCGGAAATTGGCAAGGAAAAGAACTCTCCGAAAAACTGGAATTAGAAGTCGGCAAAGATTTGCAATACATCCGCATCAACGGAACTTTAGTTGGTGGTTTGGTTGGCTTGCTAATTTATACGATTGCGCAGATGATTTAGAAGTCTGAAGAAGGAGGTCAGAAGTCAGAAGATGAAATGATTGTGTTTATTGAATTATTAAAAAATATGAAAAAATTATTTATCGTTTTAGCGTTTTTAACTATTCAATTTTTCTTTTCACAAGAAAGCAAAGTTGATTTGAAAATTAAATATAAAATTGAAAATCTGAAACAAAATGGTTCAGATACAATTGTGGTTTATTCTGAAAATTGCGTTGGCTGTAAACCAAAAATTATAAGAAAAGATGAATGTTTTTCAGATGAAACAAAATTCATTTTTTGGGCAAAAAATGACAATTATTTTATGCAAAAAATGGATGCCTGCAACGAATATGTTGAACAAAAAATGGATAATTCTGAATTTATGAAAATGGGTATTAAGAATCCTCAACTAATTGAAAGCGCGAAAATAAAACATGTAGATCGGAAGAGCGTCGTGTAGGGA
>CALFIE010000080.1 GCA_937876095.1 uncultured Flavobacteriales bacterium
ATAATTCGCCACTCATATTTAGACCATTAAAAGTATTGTTATATCCTATTGGACTTTGCCATACCTCGTCTCCCAGTCTATTAAATATACGTAAGGTTGAGTTTGGAAATTTTTCAATATTTATTATTTTAGCATTAATGACAACTATCATCTTATTTTTAGGAATCCATCGTGTTTTTAGCAACATTTATCAAAAATAAAGAGAAAACAAACCCGTTTTTAATGCAGAAAAAAATGTCATTTTGTCATTAATTATAAACATAATATGACAATTGGATTAGAAATTACCTATGGTATAGAAATTGTGAACTAACTAGCAAATTCAATTAAAAAAATAACTAAATAGTAATTAATAAAAAATAAATAATATGAGTAAAATTATCGGAATAGACTTAGGAACAACCAACTCTTGTGTTGCTGTTATGGAGGGAAAAGACCCTGTTGTAATTCCTAATGCAGAAGGTAAAAGAACTACACCTTCTATTGTAGCATTTGTAGAAGATGGCGAAAGAAAAGTAGGTGACCCTGCTAAAAGACAAGCAGTTACCAATCCTACCAAAACCATCTATTCTATCAAAAGATTTATTGGAACTCATTTCAAAGATGATGCAAATGAAGTATCAAGAGTTCCTTACACAGTAGTTTCTGGTGCTAATGATACAGTACGTGTAAAAATTGACAACAGAGAGTACTCTCCACAAGAAATTTCCGCAATGATTCTTCAGAAAATGAAAAAAACAGCAGAAGATTATTTGGGGCAAGAAGTTACAAGAGCAGTAATTACGGTTCCCGCGTACTTCAACGATTCACAAAGACAAGCTACTAAAGAAGCAGGCGAAATTGCTGGTTTGAAGGTAGAAAGAATCATCAATGAGCCAACTGCAGCTGCATTAGCTTATGGAATGGATAAATCTCACAAAGATCAAAAAATTGCAGTGTACGATTTAGGTGGTGGTACTTTTGATATCTCGATTCTGGATTTAGGAGACGGCGTTTTCGAAGTATTGTCAACAAACGGAGATACACATCTTGGTGGTGATGATTTTGATGACGTGATCATCAATTGGATGGCAGATGAATTCAAAGCAGAAGAAGGTGTGGATTTGAAATCAGATCCTATTGCTTTGCAACGTTTAAAAGAAGCTGCAGAGAAAGCAAAAATTGAGTTGTCTTCTGCTCCACAAACCGAAATCAATTTGCCATACATAACTGCAACAGCTTCTGGACCAAAACACTTGGTAAAAACCTTAACCAAAGCAAAATTCGAACAATTGGCTGCAGATTTGGTAAAAAGATCAATGGAACCTTGTAAAAAAGCACTTTCAGATGCAGGTTTATCAACTTCTGATATCAATGAGGTGATTTTAGTAGGTGGTTCTACCAGAATCCCGATTATACAGGAAGAAGTAGAAAAATTCTTTGGTAAAAAACCATCAAAAGGTGTAAATCCAGATGAAGTAGTAGCAATAGGCGCTGCAATTCAAGGTGGTGTTCTTACTGGTGATGTAAAAGATGTTCTTTTGCTAGATGTAACTCCACTTTCTTTAGGAATTGAAACCATGGGTTCTGTTTTCACAAAATTAATTGAAGCCAACACTACAATCCCAACCAAAAAATCTGAAACATTCTCTACTGCAAGTGATAATCAACCAGCTGTAAGTATCAGAGTTGGACAAGGTGAAAGACCAATGTTCAGTGATAACAAAGAAATTGGTAGATTCGATTTGACCGATATTCCACCTGCACCAAGAGGAGTTCCACAAATCGAGGTAACTTTTGATATAGATGCAAACGGAATCTTGCACGTTTCTGCTAAAGATAAAGGAACTGGCAAAGAACAATCCATCAAAATACAAGCATCTTCTGGACTTTCTGATGCAGAAATTGAAAGAATGAAACGTGAAGCCGAAGAAAATGCAGCAGCAGATGCAAAACGCAAAGAAGAAGCTGAAGTGGTGAACAAAGCAGACACCTTGATTTTCCAAACGGAAAAACAATTGAAAGAATTTGGTGAAAAATTATCAGCCGACAAAAAAGCAGCCATAGAAACTGCAGTTGCAGAGTTGAAAACCGCTTTCGAAACTAAAGATATAGAAGCCATAAAAACCAAAACCGAAGCTCTAGACGCAGCTTGGATGGCCGCTTCTGAAGAAATGTACGCACAAGCACAACAAAATCCTGAAGCAGCTACAGAACAAGCTAATGCAGGAAATGCTGAAGATGTACAAGACGCCGATTTCGAAGAGGTGAAATAAACATCTAAGATTCCTTAATTATAAATCCCGACTGAAAAGTTGGGATTTTTTTGTTTGCAAAAATCATTGCAAGAAACAAGCGACGAAGCAATCTGTTAATTTTTACTAAAATCCGTAATTTTATTGAATTTTTAAAAAAATTAATAAAAAATTACTCCTCATTCCTTCCAAAACTCCACACTTTTTTCCTTATTTTCGCAGTATGATTCACCACGAAGAAACCCAATTAGAACACCTCTGTATCAACTATGTAGGAAACCAAACGCATCAGGAAGCCTTGGTTTTGTCTGAATCCGAAGTTTTTTTGGAAGACGATTTGAAAGAACTCCTGAAAGACTATTTCCTAAAATCCTTCAAATCAGAAATTTATTTCGAATTTTTCCACACATCCAATGTAGAAAACAATGAGGTTTTCACCTACGTTTCAGAAATTTTTGAGGAACCACGATTGCTGGAAAATCAGTCAAAAAAATTAGCAAAATTACTTTTTGAGCATTCTACCAATCCACGCACAAAAGGTGGAGAATTCTATGTTTGCTATTTCAAAGACTGTATTTTGAAAGGCGAAAAATATGATGCAGTCGGACTTTTCAAATCCGAAAACAAAGACACTTTCCTAAAGGTTTCTGCCAAAGACGAAGCGTTTGAACTCGAAACTTTGCAAGGCATCAATCTTAATAAAATTGATAAAGGTTGCATCGTCTTCAACACCCAAAAAGAAGACGGCTATATATTATCCATAATTGATGGAACAAGCAGAGCTGAAACCAGTTATTGGATGGACGATTTTCTGCAAATTCAGCAGAAAAAAGACGATTATTTTGATACACAGGAAACACTGGCAATGTACAAAACATTCGTTACCAAACAATTACCACAAGAATTTGAAGTAACTAAAGCTGATCAAGCCGACCTTCTCAACAAAACCATCGAATTTTTTACTGATAAAAATGAGTTCAAAATAGAGGAATTTACAGGTCAAATTCTGAAAGAAAAAGACGTGATCGAAAGTTTCGCCAACTACAAAAACACCTACGAAGACGAGCGTGATATCACCATCTCAGACGAATTCCAAATTCAAAACGCTGCGGTAAAAAAACAAAAATCTAGTTACAAATCGGTTATCAAACTCGACAAAAATTTCCACATCTACGTTCATGGCGACCGAAAACTCATACAGCAAGGTCAAGACGAAAACGGGAAATTCTATATGCTCTATTTCGAAGAGGAAAACTAATTTTGTACTCCCCTATTTTCATTAAAAAAAATGCGGAAAAAATTGTAAAATTTTTTCCGCTTTAGAACCCGAAGTCAAATAAACTATGAAAAAAAACTATTTGGGTTCTAAAATACTGATTGGTATAATACACTCTTCTAGCGAAATTCCGCCGTGCTGATACGTATCTTTGTAGTAATTTACGAATTGATTGTAATTTTTTGGGTAGGCCAAAAATATATTGTTGCGTGCAAAAATATATTTGCTGCTCAGATTTCCTTTTGGTAAAAACAATTTCTCGGGATTGTTGATTGCCCAAACATCTTTTTGATCATAAGTCAAACTTTTCCCGGTTTTGTATCGTATGTTGGTAGAAGTCTCTTTATCTCCCACAACTTGGCTCGGTTTTTTCACATAAATTGTTCCGTGATCAGTAGTAATTACCAATTTGAAACGCAATTCTGCCGCTAATTTTACCATTTTTAGCAAATACGAGTTTTCAAACCAATTCAGTGTAAGAGATCGGAAGGTTTTGTCGTCTCTTATGAGTTGATTGATGATCGCATTATCGGTTTTTGCATGCGACAAAATATCTATAAAATTGTACACAACTGCCACCAAATCGTGGTTTTTGTATTGGTGAAATTCCTCGTAGATTTTTCGCTCAAAATCGGCGTTCAAAATTTTCAGGTATTTCATAGATTTGTCAGAGAGACCAAGTCGTTTCATTTGGTCCTCCAAAAAATCTTTTTCAAACTCGTTTTTGTTGCCCTCTTCATTATCATTAAACCATTTTTCTGGGAACCTTTTTTCAATTTCAGATGGCATCAATCCTGCAAAAAAAGAATTTCTGGCGTACTGAGTTGCAGTTGGCAAAATACTGAAATAGTAGTCTTCTGATGTTTTATTATAGAATTTGGTAAACAGAGGCTCTATTACTTTCCACTGATCGTAGCGCAAATTATCAATCATTAGGAGCAGTACTTTGTCGGACTTCAGTTCGGGTTTTACCTTTTCTTTGAAAAGGGTGTGACTCATCATTGGTTTTTCGGTAGAACTCAGCCAATTTTCATAGTTATTTTCTATAAATTTAGAAAATTGTATGTTGGCTTCTTCTTTTTGTGATTGCAGCAAATCGGCAAATTCGCTGTCAAAAACTTTATCAAATTTTATTTCCCAAGCCAAAATTTTCTTGTAATATTCTGCCCAATCTTGGTACGATCGTAGGTAAGAAAGTTCCATAGATAGATTTCTGAACTCTTGTTGGTATTCATTTATTGTGTGTTGCTCTACCAAAGTTTCTTCTTGTAGATTTTTTTTCAGAGAGAGCAAAACTTGGTTCGGATTTACAGGTTTCAGGATATAATCACTTATTTGCGAACCTATAGCTTGTTCCATAATATGTTCCTCCTCATTTTTGGTAACCATCACAATTTTGATAGAAGAATCTATATTTTTTATCATAGGAATCGCTTCTAGACCAGTAATTCCAGGCATATTTTCATCAAGCAAAGCGAGCGAAAAATTTTCACGCTCAATCATTTCCAATGCTTCATTCACATTATTTACAGGAGTTACGGTATAACCTTTGTTTTCTAAGAAAACAATATGTGGTTTTAGTAAATCTACTTCATCATCTATCCAAATTATTTTTGACATACGTTGTTTTTGTTTCGTGTTACGGGATTTATGCTACTTGGTTCGAAATTTATTTTAGTAAAAATTTATTTTTAAAAAAAATCTACATCAACTCTCCTATTTATTAAAACTCAAAAAATATTTTTTTAGTCTAAAAAAAATCAAAATAGCTGAATTTCTATCCCAGAGTGAAAATTATCACCCTACTTTTTTTTTAATAATATCCTTATTTTATAATTAAAAAAAATCAATCGCAATTCTTTGTCAAAAATACGTTAAAATGGTCTTAAATATTATTTAAAAAAATACATCAATTAGTTAAAGTTCAGTTAATTTTATTCACAAAAATTGGTTTAAAGCATCAATCCAATTATTAGACGAAATTTCTGTAAATTTGTAAAACATTTATCTTTATCAATTTTAATGAGCATCAATAAACTTAAAATAATCAACGATCCAGTTCACGGATTTATAAAAATTCCCTACGAAATTTTGTTTGATGTGATAGAACATCCCTATTTCCAACGACTTCGCAGAATTTCGCAAACCGGATTGCTGAATTTGGTTTTTCCAGGTGCAACTCATACCAGATTTCACCACGCAATCGGCGCAATGCACCTGATGTTCACTGCAATAGAAACCCTGAAACTGAAAGACGTAAAAATTTCGGTTGAAGAAGAAAAATCTGCCATGCTCGCAATTTTGTTGCACGATATTGGTCATGGTCCTTTCTCTCACGCTTTAGAAAGTCTTTTGATGGAAGATTGGCATCACGAGAAACTCTCGATTTTGTTGATGAATAAACTGAATTCCGAATTTGATGGGCAACTTTCTATGGCGATAGAAATGTTTCGTGGGAAATACCACCGAAAATTTTTCAATCAATTAATTTCCAGTCAATTAGATGTTGACAGATTAGATTATTTGAAGCGTGATAGTTTCTACACCGGTGTTTCCGAAGGAAACGTAAATACACAACGCATCATATCTATGATGAATGTTGCTGATGATGAACTCGTGATCGATGCAAAAGGAATTTACTCGGTAGAAAATTACCTCACCGCAAGAATGTTTATGTATTGGCAAGTCTACTATCATAAAACCGCAGCATTGGCAGAAAGACTTTTGGTAAAAATTTTAGAGCGTGCAAAACACCTAATTTCCGAAGGAAAAAAAGTAGAAGCCACCGAAAATTTACAGTATTTTTTGTATAAAAATAATTTTGAAGAAGCATCAGAAGAAGATATTCGCAGATTTACGTTGTTAGATGATTCAGATATTATGTCAGCAATCAAATCGTGGCAAAATCACGATGATCTGGTACTCAGTTATTTCTGCAAAGCAATTATACAAAGGCAATTCCCAAAAACCGTTTCTTCATCTGTCCCATTTTCATCACAAGAAATTTCGGAGAAAATTGCAAAAGTCAATGAAAAATTTGGCGAAGAAAACGGTGCCGAATTGGTAGAACAAATTTCCAGAAGTTTGTTACCCTATGATCAAAAAAATCAACCCATTTTTTTGATACAGAAAAATGGAGAAAAATTACGATTAGAACAAGCCGAAAACCAAATTCTCTCTGCAAATATAGGCAATTACGCAACTCGGTATATTTTGTATTACCCAAGATAATTTTTTAACAGCAATTCCTTCGGTTTTTTTGTTGGCAATCCGTAACTTTGTAACGAATAAAAAGTATCATGGAAAACAAAAAAGACTTCTTTCTAGAGTGTTACCAATTAGGCATCATCAAGTTCGGGAAATTCACCCTAAAAAGTGGCATAGAAAGTCCGTTCTACGTAGATTTACGCCCACTTTCTTCGGAGCCAAAAATTTTGAAAAAACTAGCGAATTATTTGTTAGAAATGCTTCCGCTAGATAATTTCGATGTGATTTGCGGCGTTCCTTATGCAGCATTACCAATGGCAACAGCAATGTCGCTAGAAAGTTATCTACCACTCATTATCAAAAGAAAAGAAGCCAAAGAATATGGCACCAAAAAACTAATTGAAGGCATTTACAAACAAGGGCAAAATTGTCTGTTGGTAGAAGATGTAATTACCAGTGGAAAATCTTTGCTAGAAACCATTCCCGAAATAGAAAACGAAGGAATTACCGTTTCAGATTTGGTTGTAGTACTCGATCGTGAACAAGGCGGAAAAGAATTACTAGAGAAAAAAGGATATCGAGTTCATACTCTGTTCAAAATTTCTGAAGTGTGCCAGATTTTGCAAGATGAAAAACATTTAACCGATGAAGAAGTGGCAAGAATTAATGATTTTTTGGCAGGAAACGAAGTGAAATTTCAAGAGAAAAAAAAACTTTCTTACGAACAAAAACTGGCAAAAGCAGAACATTCGGTTTCTAAAAAATTACTAGAAATTGCCATTCACAAAAAAACCAACCTGATACTTTCTGCAGACGTGGTAACTACTTCAGAACTTCTACAACTCGCCGAAACTGCAGGTCCATACATTGCTGCACTCAAAACGCATATCGACATCATCACCGATTTTGATTACCAGAAAACCATTGTTCCACTACTAGAACTGGCAAAAAAACACCAATTTCTATTAATGGAAGACCGAAAATTTGCAGACATTGGTAACACCCAAAATTTACAATTTTCATACGGAATGTACCAAATTTCAACTTGGGCAGATTTTGTGACGGCACAAGTAATTGGAGGTTATGATGCGCTCGATTGTTTCACCAATGTTGGTGTAGTTGCAATTTTGGGAATGAGTTCCAAAGGAACACTTACAGATGCTGCGTATCAACAACAAGCGCTGAATGTAGCTTTGTCTCATCCCAACGTAATTGGTGGTGTTTCGCAAAAAGCCATTCCAGAGGAATTACTGCTTTTCACTCCAGGTGTGAATTTGCAGCAATCTGGTGACGGAAAAGGTCAACAATACCACACTCCGAAATATGTTTTTGAAAATCTACATACCGATTTTGTAATTGTAGGTCGTGGAATTTACCATGCCGAAAATCCAGAAAAAACCACCATTTTATACCAAACAGAAGCGTGGAATGCTTATCTAGAATCGCTGTAATTTCAAAATTTTTGAAGCATTTTTTTTAATATTAACCGCAAAAGAGACAAAAGATTGATTCTCATTTTTTAATTTTAAAAATAAAGTGAATCTTAAAAGATCGCAAAAGTTTGAAATCTAATAGATTTCGTGATGAAAATATTTGATTTTCTTACTTTTTTATCTTTTTGAATTTCTAAAACTTCAACATTTCTTTTGTGACTTTTGCGGTTAAATACCAAAAAAACGATAGGTTTTTCCGTGATAAAAATCTATATTTGGATTCTATTCTTATCCATTGAAAAAATTATTACTTCTTTTTGTTCTTTTAGTGAATTTTGCGCCCATTTTTGCGCAAAAAGACAGCATCTATCTCACTGCAAAAGTGGCAAATAACCTGACTGATGTTGCAGTGCAACAGGAAATTACCTATCATAATCCATTGCGAATCCCTTTGCAAAAAATTAAATTACTGAATTGGATTGCCGCCTACAAAAACAAAAAAACAAGTCTTGCCGATCGCAAATTAGAAGACCGAAAAAACGATTTGTACTTCGCAAAAAAACAAGAATTAGGTAAGATTAGCAATTTGCAAATTACGATTGGCGCACAAAATTTTGAAACCAATCCAGACCAAGAGAATCTTTTTCTTTCATTAGAAAAACCACTGCAACCTGGCGAAAAAATCAGCATCAAATTACAATATCAGTTGCAACTTCCTTCACAAAAATTTACAGGTTATGGTGCAGCGAAAAACCAAGCTACGCTGAAATATTTTTTTGTGGTTCCCGACAATTTTGAAACCAACGAACAAGTCGAAAAATTCTATTCCGATACCGAAGAAACAGAAAATGGTGGCACTTTTTGGGACGTGAATCTGCAAATTCCCACCAATTTTTTCAGTAAAAGTAATTTACCAAAAATGCAAGCCGATCATTACCAAGGAATGTTGGTACAAGATCCCGAATTTCTAATTGCTGATGCAGATTTCCCAAGTATAGAAACCACGATTGATGGAACCAAATACCTCATCGATTTTGGATACGCCATTTCTCCACAAGAAATATCTGCGCTTGAGTTTTATGCACCACTTCATCTGAAATTCATTAAAGCTAAATTGGGGTTTTTGCCTAGCAAAATTTATATTTCTGAAAAACTGAAACAACACGAAGATTTCTTTGGTAATGATGATATTCAATTCTGGAAATTCAAGTACCAATTATTTACCGATCCCGAAAAAGTAGATTTGGATTATTACAGTATTTTTTCTAAAAAAATTGCAGAAAACACCGCAATTATCAATAAAAACACCGAACATTGGTACCAAAACGGACTGAAAACCTATTTAGAAATCCAATACCTGAAACAATTTTATAAAGACACCAAAATTTTGGGCGCACTAGTAGATAATGCCAAAATTTTTGGAATGAAACCGCTGAAATTGTTCAATGCTTCTAAAATAGGACTTTTATCACGCTACGGAATTGCCTATCAATATATTGTTTCTCAGAATTTGGATCAACCAATTGCAGAAGATTTCCCAAAACTGAATAATTTCAATGAAATGGCAATCAGTAATTTCGAAACGGGGAATCTCTTCCAATTTTTAGCAGAAAAAATGGGCATCCAAAATTTTGAACAATTTTTGAAAGATTTTATTAAAAATAATAGCGATAAAAAACTCGATACCTCCGCATTTTTTGCAAGTTTATCAGAGGTTTCTGGTCATTCTTCAGATTTTTTACCGGCTTTTCTTCAACACAAAAACAGGGTGAATTTTAATTTGAAAAAATTCAAAAAATCCGGTGAAAATCTTTTGGTTACTATCACAAAAAACACCGAATTGCCTATTCCTGTAAAATTGGAAACGATTGCCAAAACTGGCGATAGAAAAACGTATTGGCTCGATACAAAATCCGAGCAAAAAATCATAGAGTTCAGTGTACCAAACACCGATGTTCATAAATTGGTAATAAACGATCAATACGCATTCCCCGAAAGTAATTTCGGGAACAACTATCTCTATACAACCGGAATTTTTGCGAATGCTAAAAAAATAAAATTCAAATTATTCAAGGATATTCCTAATAATGAATACCGAGAAATTTATCTGAATCCACGTCTGAATTTCAATGTATACGACAAAATTTTGTTGGGTCTCAATTTCAAAAATACCTCGTTGCTGGATCAGGCATTTTCTTATTCAATTACTCCGTATTACAGTTCTGGTACACGTTCTTTAGCAGGAAGTGGTGCTATAGAATACAGTTTTATGCCTGCAAAAAATTTCTTCAGGAGGTTAAATTTTGGGATTTCTGGCTCGTTTTTTCATTATGATTATGATTTGGCATACCGAAAATTTTCGGTTTCCAGTTCAATAGAATTCACCAAAAATCCTAGAAGTACGATTGGTAGAAGTTTTGGTGCTTCTTACAATTTTTACGAGCGTGATTTGTCACCACAAATGAATCCTGCAACCGAATATGATAAATACCATCTTTGGAGTGTAGGTTATGGCTATTCTGATAGTAAATTGATCAATGAATATTATCTTGGTGGAAATTTGCAAGGTATGGAAGATTTTACAAAAATTTCTGGTGAAGCATTTTACAGATGGGAATTTGCGCAAAACCGCAAAATGAGTTTCCGATTTTTTGGGGGATATTTTCTGAATAATACTACCAAAAATTCGATGTTCAACTATGGTGTTTCCAATGTATCTAACTACTCTTTTTCGTATGGGTTTTTGGGACAAAGTGCAAAATCAGGCATACTTTCTCAGCAATTTATCATGGGAGATGGTGGTTTCAAATCACTTTTTGGTGGCAGTGTAAACCAATGGATGACTGCAGTAAATATGGACACCCAAATTTGGAAAATTTTTGGCATTTATGCTGATGCAGGTGTGGTGAAAAACAGATTACATCAACCACAGTTTTTGTATGATAGTGGTCTGAAAATCAAGGTAATTCCTGATTTTTTTGAAATTTATTTGCCAGTACAATCCAATTTGGGATTTGAACCTGGTTTCAAAGATTATGGGTATAGAATAAGATACACCATAATTCTAAATCTAAATGCAGCAATTGGTTATTTCAGGAGAGGTTGGTTTTAATGATTTTTTTTTGAGATAGTTCGTTCTTTTGTCTTGAAATCGAAGATTCGGCGAAGCCAAACAAAAGAACCAAAAATTGCCTCATCGATTTTCATATTTTTAAAGGAATCGGCGAATATTATTTCAAGACTTGGAAACTCAGCTAAAAATTAATTCTAAAATTTCCAAAACTCGCTCGCAATGGCGATTGTTGTTTCAGTTCATATTTTGTGGCGAGACTCAAACAGTGGAAATTTCTTAACGAATTAATTTCCAATTTTCTTAACGCTTCCGTTTCCTATGTCATATTAATTCAAAAAAAGAACCGAATATATAAAAAAACTACTCAACTTAGTTGAGTAGTTTAGTAAACTATAACAATAATTTTCAGAGAAAATTAGTTTTTAAGAATTTTTTGTGAAACAGCTTGTCCGTTTACAATTCCAGTTACGAAATACATACCATTTGGTAAAAAAGAAACATCTAGACCATTGTTTTCTGATACGTTTGCTTGTCTTACGATTTGTCCGTTTACATCATATACTTTTACGTCTGCTTTCGCACTGAACTGTATAGCATCTGAAACCATGGTATTTTTTACGAAACCAGATTTAACTTTGGTAAGGTCTGAAACGGCTAAAACAATGGTAGGATCTGTTTTAATAACAATATTATCTATATATGCTCTTTTAGCTTGCGTTGCAAAAGTTACAATTGAATTAGCTTGACCACCACCAAATGTTATTGTTTTTGTTTCAGGAGTCCCACTCATAACAGCAGCATAAGTAACAGATTGATCAGCCATATTCGTTACTTTTACAATAATTGGTCCTTCTACAGTAGTCCAACCTTTTACATCAAAAGTAATACTTACTTTTCCTCCATCTGTAGATAAATCTAAAGCTGCAGTTGACATACTTCCAACCAATGAACTTGTGCCAAATTTTGCCATTCCACCTGCTTGATATACTTTTGTTCCCGTAGGAAAAGTCGGTACAAAGGTTACACCATTAGTATTATTATACACATCATTTGAATCTGGTGCAGTTGCTCCTGTTGAAGCGGTATTTCCACCTAAAGTGTATGCTGCAAAGCTCTCACTCAATACGGTTGTTTGTGCGTTGATGGTGGTAACAACCAACAATCCAACGACTAAAGAATAAAGTTTCTTCATATTATAAAATTTTTAATTAATATTCCTCTTGTAAAAGTATGAAATAAAAATAGAACAAACTCATTTGTTGATTAATTTTGTATGAATTATTTATCCACAATTTAGCCCCAAATTTTTCGTTACTTTTACAGCGCGCTTTTGCAAAGAAATTTATGAAGAATGTCTTTTTTTCATTGCTATTATTTTGGGGGTTAATTTTTGTTAACGCGCAGATTTTCAATTGGAAAAACCCTAATTTCCCTAAAGATTCTACCAAAAAAGATTCGGTTTTGGCAGCCAAAATAGAGAGAGACGTTTTCAGTAGAGATACGCTGGATTTCATTAAAAAAAGAAATAAAATCATCGTAGATGAAGCGGTTTTGGTAAAAAATACGCGCTCCCAGATTTTAGGAGATCTCAGTTCCAAAGGTTCTATAATACGTGGAATTACCTTTGGTAACAACCAAGGTCAAAGTGTGCAGAGTTCTATGGATTTACAAATTTCTGGGAAATTGTCTAAAGATGTCTCGGTTTTGGCAAGTATTTCTGATCACAATTTGCCAATTCAAGCAGATGGTTATACCCAAACTTTGGAGGAATTTGATAAAATTTACCTGCAACTTAATATACGAGAAAAATCTAAACTCAGAGCCGGACATTTGGATTTGATAGACGATAAAACCTATTTCGGTCGTTACCAAAGGAGAAGTATGGGATTGTCTTTCGAGACCAATTTCGGGAAAAACGGCAAAACTTTTGTAGATGTTTCCGCAGGTATTGCACGCAGCGAATTTTTCCGGGTACGATTTCAGGGAGTGGAAGGAAACCAAGGTCCTTACAGACTCAATGGTAAAAATGGGGAGCAATTCATCACCATCATTTCAGGATCAGAACAGGTTTTCATAGATGGTATTTTGCTGAAACGGGGCGAAAACCAAGATTATATCATCAATTATAATACGGGAGAAATCACGTTTACCACGTTTAGACCAATTTTTAAACAAAATTTTATTACGATTTCTTACAATTATACCAACAGAAATTATTCTAGATTTTTGGTAACGGGTTCGGTTCGTCACGAAACGGAGCGCTCGAAATTTGGTTTCAACTGGTTTCTAGAAAACGACAACAAAAACGCTCCACTTTCTCTGAATTTAAGCAAAGAAGACGAGCAAATTTTGGCTAATGCAGGAAACAATCCCGATCTGATGTTTGCACCATCTGGAACGGTTACAGACTACGATGTCAACAAAATTTTGTACCAATATGTACAAAATGCTGCAGGAAATTATTACCAATTTTCTACCGATCCTACCCAAATTTTGCACCAAGTTTCTTTTACCTATTTTGGGAATAATTTGGGAGATTATGTGGTGAAACAAAGTACCAACAATGGTCGTGTTTTCGAATATGTTGGGAACAATTTGGGCGATTACAGAGCAGTGCGCAAATTACCTGCACCACAACAATCGCAGGTTTTTTCTGCCAATACCGAAATCCTTCTCAACCAAGGAAAATTGGGAGCCGATTTCTCGCTTTCTAATCACGATATCAATTTGTTTTCTTCTAAAGATGCCCAACAAAACTGGGGTTTTGCAAGCAGAATTTTTGGGAACAAAATTTTCAAAAAAAATAATTGGACTGGGACACCAAGTTTTGAGTATCAACACATCAGTTCGCAATTTCATATTCTGGATAGGATCAATGATGTGGAATTTTCTCGAGATTTCAACCTTGCACAAGAATTTAGCCAAATCACGCAAAACCGATTTATTTTTGGTTTTAAAAATCAATGGAGCACCCAAAATTTTGTGAATTACACCCTCAATTATTTAGATGAAAAAACCACTTACAAAGGCATCAAAAACAACATGGATTTTGGCTGGAAACTGGGAAAAACCATTACTAAAGGGAATTTCTCTTACTTAGACACCAAAGCAACCTTCCAAAACACCCAATTTTTGCGAGGTGGTGTCATCACCGAATTTATGGGTAAAAAAGGAAATTGGGGAATTGGCGCAAGTATAGAGCAAAACCTGAAAAACTACAACCAAACGCAATTTGTAGATGTGCAAAGCTACCGCTGGAAAGAAGTTTTCTTGCAAAAGAAAATTGGAGACAGTGCAAGAACCAAATTATTTACCAAATTGTACTACCGAGATAATGATTCGGTGCGTGCAAATGTACTCGAAAATAGAAACCAAATTTTGGGAATGATGGCAGAAAGTCAACTTATAAAAACCGAAAAAACCACACTGAGTACGCTGCTGCATTACCGAAAATTCTACTACCAAAACCAACAAAATTTTAATCAAAAAAATCAGGATTTTGTGGTCGGGAATATTTTGTACAACCAACAATTATTCCGAAACGGAATGCGTTTGCAAGCGTTTTATGAACTTGGGAACGGGCAAGAAGCGCAGCGTGAATTCCAATACGTGAAAGTGACAGACGGACAAGGAATTTACAAATGGACCGATTACAACGGAGACGGAATTCAGCAATTAGACGAGTTCGAAATCGCGGAATACAACGATTTGGCGAAATACATCAGAATCTATACCAATACCGTGGTTTATTTACCTTCTAATAAAAATAAACTGCAACTGGCGCTGTTTGTAAGTCCGTCTTTGGTGCTGAATTCAGAAAATCAGTTTCTGCAGCGCTGGAATTTCAATATTTCTTTGCTTTCGCAAAATTCTTATTTCAAAGAAAATGAAGTGTTGGTACTGAATCCGTTTGAAAAAAATGAAAGGCAAATCCTAAAAAATCAAAATTTCTTGGCTTCGGCACAGTTCAATCCCACCGAAAAATCTGGCTGGAATGGCAATTACCGTTTCGTAAACAACCAAAATTTGATTTATGCCAACTTCAGCGAAGAAGCTCGCTCGCAAAATTCTCATTTCCTGAATATTGGTTACTGGTTCAACAAAAATTTCAGAATAGACTGGGAAAATGCATTACTGCACCTCGAAAATTCATCAGAACTATTCCAATCCAGAGCTTATGTTTTACAAAATTTTGAAACCAAACCAAAAGCAACCTATAAATTTTCTGAAAATACCCAAGCTGAATTCTACAGCGCTTTCAGACAAAAAAAACGTACCGATGGAATCGAATTCCTGAAAACCTTAGACTTAACCGGAACTTTGCAATGGCAATGGAAAAAAACCTCGATTCGTGGTAATTTTTCTTTCATTAATAATGATTTCACCGGCAACAATTTTTCTATTGTCAGCAACCAAATGTTAGATGGTCTGAAACCTGGGAAAAACCAAGTTTGGTCGGTATTTCTACAACAAGCGGTGAGTTCATTTATTCAACTCAACGTCAACTACGAAGGCAGAAATTCTGGCGACCGAACCATACATATTGGCAGTATGCAAGTGAAGGCTTCGTTTTAGTTGATAACCACAAAAGTCACAAAAGAATTTGCGCTTTTTAAGTTTAAAAATTTTGAAAACATTTAGAAAACAAAAATTTGAAAATCTATGATTTTCATTTTGTGAACTTTATAAACACTATTAAACCCAATTTTTCTTTAAATAAACAAAATCTTTTGTGACTTTTGTGGTTAAAGAAGTACTTTTGCACCATGGTAAAAATAGGCAACATAACACTACCCGATTTTCCGCTTTTGCTTGCACCTATGGAAGATGTGAGTGATCCACCTTTCCGCAGGTTATGCAAAATGCACGGTGCAGATCTTATGTATTCTGAATTTATTTCTTCGGAAGGTTTGATTCGTGATGCTATGAAATCCAAAAAAAAACTGGACATTTTCGATTATGAAAGACCAGTTGGAATCCAAATTTTTGGTGGAGATGAAGAAGCAATGGCACTTTCTGCAAAAATTGTAGCAACAGTACAACCCGATTTGGTGGACATCAATTTCGGTTGTCCCGTGAAAAAAGTTGTAGCAAAAGGAGCAGGAGCAGGCGTTTTGAAAGATATTGATTTGATGGTACGATTGACAAAAGCAGTGGTTCGTTCCACCGATTTACCAGTTACAGTGAAAACAAGATTAGGTTGGGATACCGAACACATCAATATAGACGAAGTTGCCGAAAAATTGCAAGATGCAGGAATCAAAGCACTCACAATTCACGCAAGAACCAGAGCTCAAATGTACAAAGGTGAAGCAGATTGGGAACATATTTCCAGAATTAAGCAAAATCCGAACATCGAAATCCCCATTTTTGGAAATGGCGACATCGATTCCCCAGAAAAAGCACTGGAATACAAACAAAAATTCGCTTGTGACGGAATTATGATTGGAAGAGCTGCGATTGGTTATCCTTGGATTTTTAATGAAATAAAACACTATTTCAAAACCGGTGAAATTTTGAAAGAACCTACCATTTCTGATCGATTAGAAGCAGTTCGACAACATGCAGAATGGAGCGCCGATTGGAAAGGAGAAAGATTAGGCTTGATAGAAATGCGGCAACACTACAGCAATTATTTCCGTGGTATTCCTCATTTCAAAGATTTTAAAAGAAAATTTTTAGAAATTTTCACCCTTGCAGAAATGGATGCACTTATTGCAGAAACCGCCAATTTCTACCAAGAATTAGCCGATTCTCATTAATTTTTTTACCTTTGAAAAAGAAAAAATAAAACAGCATGGTTTCAATCATCATGGGCAGCCAAAGTGATTTGGCAATTATGGAACAAGCCGCAGAAATTTTACAATTTTTAGAAATTGAGTATGAATTGACGGTAGTTTCGGCACACAGAACTCCAGAACGAATGGTAGATTTTGCCAAAACCGCCAAAAATCGTGGGGTAAAAGTAATCATTGCAGGAGCAGGAGGAGCTGCACATTTACCAGGAATGGTGGCAAGTTGCACTACTCTACCTGTAATTGGCGTCCCCATTTTGAGCAGCAATTCTATAGATGGTTGGGATTCGGTGTTATCTATTTTGCAAATGCCTTCAGGAATTCCGGTAGCAACTGTAGCACTAAATGGTGCGACAAATGCTGGGATTTTAGCAGCCAAAATAGTCGGAATTTTTGATGAAAAAATTGCTCAAAATTTAGAAAATTACCAAAGTAGTTTACGAGAAAAAGTAGAAAATTCGGTGGCAGATATTCGATTGAAGCACCCGAATTCTTTTGATAAATAACAAAATTTTTCTAAAATTTTGTACAAAAAAAACGGACTCAAAAAGTCCGTTTTTTTTATCTATTATTCTCAATTAATCTACTACATTCACGACTTCTACAATCTGCGGAGCAAACTGTTTGATGGTGTTTTCTACTCCCAATTTCATGGTAGATAAACTCATAGGACAACTTACACAATTGCCTTGTAATTTTACAAAAACCTTATTCCCTTCCACATTTATTAATTCTATATCACCACCATCATTATTCAGAAATGGGCGAATACTTTTCAAGGCTTCTTCAACTTTTGCAAAGGTTTCTTCGTGCTTCATTGGTTTAAATATTATTATTTGATGTGGTTTGATTCGTTAAACTCAAAAACTCAATCACTCAAAAATTCTACTACTTTTTAGTAGAACAACCAGCCATGGTTGTAATTTTCACAGCTTCTGTTGGTGGTAAATTTTTGTTACGCTCTACCAGACTTTCAATCATTTTTTTGGTGGTTTCTGTATAGATTTCTGCTATTTTAGAACCTTCTTGTAATGCAGCAGGTCGACCAACATCGCCTGATTCTCTGATACTTTGAATCAAAGGAATTTCTCCTAAAACTGGGATTCCCAAATCTTCTGCCATAAATTGCGCACCTTGTTTCCCAAAAATATAATATTTATTTTCTGGCAATTCTTCTGGTGAAAAATAGGCCATATTTTCTACTAAACCAAGTACCGGAATATTGATACTGTCCATCGTAAACATGGCAATTCCTTTTTTCACATCGGCCAAAGCAACATGTTGTGGTGTAGAAACAATCACGGCTCCAGTTACCGGAACTTCTTGTATGATAGAAAGGTGAATATCACCAGTTCCTGGTGGAAGATCTATTAATAAAAAATCTAACGTTCCCCAAGCTGCATCACGAAGCATTTGGTTAAGTGCTTTACTTGCCATTGGTCCGCGCCAAACTACGGCTTGATTGGCTCCAGAAAAATACCCGATCGAAAGCATTTTCACGCCATAATTTTCGATAGGTTTCATCAGGTTTTTACCATCTACTTCTACAGAAATTGGTTTTGCACCTTCTGTATCGAGCATGGTTGGAATAGATGGTCCATAAATATCGGCATCTAAAATCCCAACCTTGAAACCCATTTTTGCCAACGTAACTGCTAAATTGGCAGCAACAGTAGATTTACCAACGCCACCTTTACCAGAAGCAATGGCTATAATATTCTGAATTCCGGGAATTTCTTTTCCTTTGATTTGGTTTTGCTGTACCACACTTGGTTCGGGTGATGCAATTTTCAGTTTCAGATGAATATTTTCGCCAAATTCGGTTGCAAACGCCTGTTTCATAGCGATTTCTAGTTTTTTCTTCTCGTGCATTGCAGGTGAATGAGCAATCATATCTATATATACATCATCTCCCATTACGTGGAAATTTTGTACCAAATCGTCTACTTCAATTTCTTTCAGAAATTCCTGAATTTTAGTTTTCGTCAACATAATTTTATCCTCTGATTATGATTGACAAATTTACGTAAAATATCTTAATTTGGAATGATTAAAAATAAGAATATAAACAAGTTTTTTTGTTAAAACTAATTTGCTTTTTTTCAAAAATTTTAGAAATAAATCATTTACAACTCACCACCATGATGATCCAACTGTCCTTCCCATTTAGAAACGGCCGAAGTTGCAAGAGCGTTCCCAAGAACATTTGTCATGCTACGTCCCATATCGCAAAAATGGTCAATTGGTAAAATAAGGGCAATTCCTTCTGGTGGAATCCCAAACATAGAACATGTAGCAACTATAATCACCAAACTTGCTCTTGGTACTCCTGCAATTCCTTTTGAAGTAAGCATCAAAACCAAAAGCATGGTAATTTGTTGACCAACTGACATTTCAATTCCGTAAATCTGTGCAATAAAAATAGAGGCAAACGTCATATACATCATACTTCCGTCTAGATTAAACGAGTAACCCAATGGTAAAATGAAAGAAACAATTCTGTTGTTGCAACCGAAGCGTTCTAATTCTTCTACCAATTTTGGGAACACCGCTTCTGAACTGGTAGTAGAAAACGCGATGAGTAGAGGTTCTTTTATTCTTTTTAATAAAGTAAACAATCGGTTTCCTAAAATTAAATAGCCAACTAAACATAGAATTAACCACAAAATTCCCAGTGCAAAGAAAAAATCTCTAAGATAAATAGCGTATACTTTGAAAATATCAAAACCATTGGTCGCAACTACCGCTGCAATTGCTCCCAAAACTCCAAGTGGAGCAAACCACATAATGTAGCCAACCATTTTCAGGATTGCATGAGCACAAATATCAAAAGCTTTAATAACTGGTTTTGCGTACTCTTCCCCAATTTGCGAAAGTGCAATCCCAAACATTATAGAGAATAGTACTATTTGCAACACCTCATTGTTGGCAAATGCTTCGAACAAACTCTTTGGTACAACGTGTTTCACAAAATCTTCCAACGAAAATCCTTTAGAATTTTTCAAAATTTCATCAGCTGAAGCTGCATCTTGTATTGGTAATTTAGTAACATGACCTGGTTCTAACCAATTCACCAAAACTAAACCTAACAAAAGCGAAACCAATGACGCAGAAATAAACCACAACATTGCTTTACCACCAACTCGACCAATCATAGCAGTATCGCCCATTTTTGCAATACCAACCACCAAAGTGGTGAAAACAAGCGGCGCAATAATCATTTGCACAAGCCGAATAAAAATCGTACCCAATAATTTAATATTTTTTGAAAAAGATTCTGCAGATTCGGGATATTGCGTATGCACAATTCCACCTATGAATACGCCTATAATTAGCGCAAAAATGATGGCGAAGAAGAGTTTATTTTGTCCTTTCATTTTGATTCGGTTATTTTACAAATATATTAAAAATCTATTGGCATCTTATACCTTATTCTTAATAAAATACACATAAAAACAATACAATTTATTACTTACAGTAACTAATAATTACTTAAAAAATTTTAAACCTGATTATGAATGGTTTAAACAACAATATTTCAATTTTTAAGAAAAATTTATAACTACTATTGTTCATTGGCACACATTTTATTATTAAATTTGATGAAAATTTTTATAAACAATAAAATAATTTACTATGAAAAAAACAATCACAATGGCTGCAATAGCACTAATGGTGTCTTTCGCAAGCGTTTCTTGTAAAAAGAAAGTTTCTGATGCTGATCTTACTGCTAAAGCAACTACTGTAGTTTCAGCTTATCCTGGTACTTCTGTAGAAGTAAAAGAAGGAACAGCACATCTTAGCGGAGCTTTTGCAACTGATGCTGACAAAGCTGCTGCAATAGAAGCTTTGAAAAAAGTAGAAGGTGTAAAAGATGTTATGGATATGGCAACTGTAACTCCACCTGCACCAGTAGTAGAAACTACTTCTGCAGTAGCTCCTGAAACTGTACAAAAAGTTACTGATGCTTTGAAAGATTTCCCTTCTGTAAAAGCTGAAGTAGTAAACGGAGAGTTAACTCTTACCGGAAACGTATCTCCAGAACAAGCAAGAAAAATCAAAATGTCTGTAGATGCTTTGAAAGTTGGTAAAGTAAATTATAACTATACAGTAAAATAAGTTAAAAATGAGCGCATTACAAGATAAATATTCAAGCATAGTAGCTGCTGCACAATCTGCAGGAATTGCTGATCTAAAAGTGGTAGAACAAGACGGAATTTTGTATGTTTCTGGCACTACTTCTTCTAACGCTGCAAAAGACGCAGTTTGGAATGCATTGGGAGCAATAGATTCTACTTATTCTGCTTCTGATATCAATATAGACGTACAAGTTGCAGGTTTAGTTGCAGGTGCATCTCTTACTGTTGCAACCGACGAAGGAAACCTAAATATTCGTATGGAACCTTCTACAGAAGGCTCAATCGTAGGTAAAGCCGGAAAAGGTGAAACCGTAACATTGGTAGAGCAAACTTCAGACGATTGGTGGAAAATAAAAACTGCCGATGGTGAAGAAGGTTACGCTTATGCAAGATATTTGAGAGCATAATTGTTCTGAAAATTACAGCACAAATCCCCGAAATTTCGGGGATTTTTCGTTTCAAAAAATTGTAAGTTTTATTTTTTATCCAAAAAATAATACGCCAACATTTTGTAATACAGTTTTGCCGATAAAAAAGCGGTAGGTTTTACATAAGCAGAATCCATCAATTCTACAATATCAAACGCTACTACGTTGCATTTTTCAAATACTTTTTTCAACAATTCCAACGTTGGGTACCACTGTAAACCTCCTGGTTCCGGAGTTCCGGTACTTGGTGCAAAACTTGGGTCGAAAGCATCCAAATCTATCGTAATATACACATTACCAGAAACTTTAGCCAAAACATCCTCTATCCAATTTGGATTGGTTGCAATTTCGTGTGCCCAAAAACACTGACCTTTTGGTACATATTGCATTTCTTCTACATCGCAAGAACGAATCCCAACTTGCACCAAATTATGTTTTTGAGATGCCTCAAAAACCGCACAAGCGTGGTTAGAAGTAGAACCGTGAAAATCTGGACGTAAATCAGTATGTGCATCCAGTTGCAAAACCGTTAGGTTTTCATATTTTTCGCCTACTGCTCGTATAGAACCAATAGAAACCGAATGTTCCCCACCAAAAAGCGTGAACAATTTGCCATCGTTTTTCAGCAATTCTTTGGTTTTTTGGTACACTGCTTCTGTCATTGCTTCTGGAGTCGAGTTTTCTGACACTTCACCTGCAAGGAAAACACCTTCCAAATAAGGTTCAGTCCCAGTTTCTATGTCGTATAATTCCATATTTTCAGAAGCATCCAAAAACAATTCCGGACCTTTGTCTGCACCTTTTCCCCAAGTTGAAGTACCATCATAAGGAACGGTTACCAACATTACTTTAGACGATTCTAATTGTGCGTTTTCTTCGGGAATTCCAGCGTAGGTTTTCATATTTTTATAAATAAGATTGATATATAATTTTAGTTCGCAAAGATAGTATTTTTTCAAAAATTTCGGGCGTGTCCTTTTGTTTTTGCCATTGCTCAAACCTTTCTGCGATTATTCTTTGGCTTTGCCAAAAACGTAGAAAGGGTTTCTATCATCAAAAAAAACAAAAGGTCGGTCTCCGCTTGCAATTCCTCGTTCCAACACCAATTCCCTTCGCTTACTGCGGGATTTTCAGCTTTGCCCTCACGCAAATGGAAGTTATCAAAATGATTTTAGTAAATTTTATTTTAACTTTATTAAAATATTTTTTCATTTTATTTATTTTAATTAAAATATTAATTATCTTTGTTTAATAATTCTTAATTTAATTAAAATGAAACTTCCTGTTATTTGCCCCAGTTGCGAATCTGCACTTCGAGTAAGCCAAATGAAATGCGAAAGTTGCAGTACAGAAGTGAATGGTAATTATGATTTGCCTCTGTTTTTAAAATTAACAAAAGACGAACAAGATTTCATTTTGGCATTTTTTCTTTCCAGTGGAAGCATCAAAGAAATGGCGAAACAAGCAGGAAACTCCTATCCTACTATGAGAAACAAAATGGACGATTTGATTGAGAAGATTGAGAGATTAAAATTATGACAAGAATTCCTGTGAAAATAAGTTGGATCATGGTTTTGTTTATTAATGCTATCATGATTTTTCCATTAATAGGTGGAGATATTACGGCGATCATCATCATAGGATTGGTAACATTTACTATAAATTACATCTTTTTCAGCATACGATATTGTATCATCGGAAATCAATTGATTGTAAAAGGAGGTTTATCAAAACCAATAAAAATTAACATTGAAGAAATCCGAAAAATAGAAAAAACCTGGAATCTTATTTCATCACCTGCACCTAGTATAAATGGCAGAGTAGAAATATATTATAATAATGACAGCATTGTAATCTCTCCCAAAAATTACGAAAATTTCAAAAATGAACTTTTAAAAATCAATCCAAAAATTGAATTCAAACCCTAAAATTAAATTTCAAATAAAAAAATCAATAGTTATGAACTGGAAACTCATCTTCAATCCTTTTTCAAAATTTTCAGAAAAGCAGTTGCTTATTTTTGGTATTGCAATTACATTTTTGGGGAGTTTTATTGGTTATTTTTTAGGACTTACTTATGATGGCGTTTTTGATGTTCATCAATCTGAAGTTACCTTTTCACAAAGTATTTTAGAAAATATAATTAACCTATTTTCAGTTTTTTTGGTGCTTTTTATCTTAGGAAAAATAATTTATCCAAAAACCCGAATTGTTGATGTTTTTAATATAGCCACCGTTTCCAGATTTCCAATTTATTTGGTTACTTTTATCGCAAGTAGTCCACTTTTAGAAAGAATTGGAAAGCAAATTTTAGAAAACAAAGATCACTTAGAAAAATTCCAATTAAAACCTTTAGATTTAATTATGCTTATTGGAATTTCTTGCGTCATGATGCTACTTTTGGCGTATTCTATTGTTTTGTTGGTCAATGGTTTTAGAACGTCTTCTAACGTTAAAAAATGGCAATATTACGTTTATTTTACCATCGCACTATTGGTTGCAGAAATTATTTCAAAATCTTTAATCCAAATTATTTAAAAATATAATATGATGAGAACAATCATTACAATGGTGCTATTTTTAATAGCACAGTTATTTTCCGCTCAAGAAATTACAGGTTCTTGGAAAGGCGAACTTGATATTCAAGGCATGAAATTACCCTTAATACTGAATATTTCCAAAGATGGAAATGTGTTAAAATCTACACTTGACAGTCCAAAACAAGGCGCAAAAGACATCCCTGTTTCTAAAACAGAATTTGTGAATACTATTTTGAATTTCGAAGCACCAAATCTTGGCATTTCTTACAAAGGAACTTTGAAAGATGGAAAAATTGACGGCACTTTTTCACAAGGTGGAATGCAACTTCCTCTTGTTTTAGAAAAAACAGAAAACAAAGACTTTACTTTTAATAGACCACAAACTCCGAAACCTCCTTTTGATTATCAAACGAAAGAAGTAACTTTCGTAAATCCAATTGATAAAAATACGTTGGCTGGAACAATTTCTATTCCTAAAAATTTTAAAAATTCGGATAAGATTTTAGTAATGATTACGGGTTCTGGAATTCAAAATCGAGATGAAGAACTTTTCGGACACAAACCTTTTGCAGTAATTGCCGACGATTTTGCCAAAAAAGGAATTGCAACACTCCGTATTGATGACCGCGGAATTGGTGGATCTAGCAAAGGTAAAGATGAAGATACTTCTGCAAATTTTGCAACAGATATTTCTACCGCAGTAGATTTTCTATATTCAAAAGGTTACAAAAATATTGGTTTAATTGGTCATTCAGAAGGTGGAATGATTGCACCAATGGTTGCAAATGTCAATAAAAAAGTGAAATTTTTGGTTTTGATGGCTGCACCAGGAATTAAATTAGATGAATTGCTTATTCAACAGAATTATTTGATGGGAAAATTAACTGGAATGCCAGAAAAAGATTTGGAAGAAGCGAAAATTGCCAACCAAATCATTTATGATTTCATTAAAAATTATACAGGAAATAATTACGAAGGAGATTTGAGAAAATTTCTTTCAGAGAATTTAAAAGGAAAAATGAACGATGAAGCTATCACAAAAACCATTAATCAAACTCAAAATAATTGGTTCCGATACTTTATCAAATTTAATCCAGATGAATATTTATCCAAAGTGAAAATTTCTGTTTTAGCAATCAATGGAAGTAAAGATTTCCAAGTTCCTGCAAAAGAAAATTTAGAGGCCATCAAGAAATCACTCACTCAAGCGAAAAACAAAAATTTTGAAACCGCAGAAATAGAAGGATTAAACCATCTTTTTCAAGAGTGTACAACCTGTTCGTTTATAGAATATTCTGAAATAGAGCAAACTATTTCTCCAAAAGTCTTAGAAAAAATGAATTCGTGGATTTTGAAATTATAATTGATTAATGAAAGTTGTTAAGTGATTTTCATAATCAATCATCATTTATCAACCATCACTTATTTATACCCCAAAAGTTGCAACACTTCTTCAGGATTTTGTCGCTCCCTGAAAATTTCGTACTGTAATTCGCCATTTTCATCACGGTTAATCAAAATGTGTCTTGGTTGTGGAATTAAACAATGGTGCGCTCCTCCGTAACCACCAATTGTTTCTTGGTACGCTCCCGTATTGAAAAATCCTATGTACAAAGGCTTCGTATCACTGAAAACCGGCAAATAAATAGCATTTGCGTGCTGTTCAGAATTGTAGTAATCATCTGAATCACAAGTCAATCCACCCAAAAAAACTCTTTCATAAGAATCTTCCCAACGATTGAGTGGCAACATGATGAATCGGCGAGAAATCGCCCAAGTATCCGGAAGTGTCGTCATAAAACTACTGTCGATCATATTCCATTTTTCTCGGTCGTTTTGTCTTTTTTGTGAGATAATTTTATACAAATTGGCGCCACTTTCACCTACGGTAAAACTCCCAAATTCTGTGTAGATATGTGGTTCTTCTACCCCTTCTTCTTCGCAGAATTTTTTTATTTGGCTTACAATTTCATCTACCATATAAGAATAATCGTAATCGAAATTGAGCGATGTTTTTATTGGGAAACCACCACCAATATTCAGAGAATTTACTTCGGGAGCAATTTTTTTCAGACGTGCATACACACGAAGACATTTATACAACTCATTCCAATAATAGGCGGTATCTTTGATTCCGGTATTGATGAAAAAATGCAGCATTTTCAGCCTTGCATTTGGGTGTTCTGCAATTTTTTGCGAATAATACGGGATGATGTCTTTGTAACCAATTCCCAATCTAGAGGTATAAAATTCGAATTTTGGTTCCTCTTCTGCTGCAATTCTAATTCCGATATCAAATGTGGTGTCTATACTTTCGGTAAGCTTGTCGAGTTCTCTATAATTATCAATAATTGGGGTGATATTCTCGAAACCCTCATTAATCAGTTCAGAAATTTTATCTAAATAATCATCTGTTTTGAAACCGTTGCAAATGACTTCAATATTTTTGTCTACTTTTCCTTTTTTGTAGAGGGATTTCACAATATCCATGTCATAACCAGACGAAGTTTCTATGGAGATGTTGTTTTTCAGTGCTTCTTCTAGCACAAAAGAAAAATGGGAAGATTTGGTGCAATAACAATAGGTGTAATTGTTTTTGTACTCGTGCTTTTTTATGGCTTCTGCAAACCATTTTTTGGCACGATTGATGTTTTCGGAAATTTTGGGCAAATAACTAATTTTGAGTGGAGTCCCGAATTCCTCAATCACTTTCATCAGTGGAATCCCATGGAAACGCAGTCCTTCTTCATAACTAAATTCCTTGGTTGGGAAGTACAAAGTCTGGTCTATAAGTTCTGAATATTTTATTTTCATTTACGTAAAAAGTGGGGTCTAAATGTAGAGTGCAAAAATGCAAAAAAGTTGGGATTAATTTGCTTATTTTTTAGTAAAAATTACTTGCCGATAA
This sequence comes from uncultured Flavobacteriales bacterium, assembly GCA_937876095.1. GTDB lineage: Bacteria > Bacteroidota > Bacteroidia > Flavobacteriales > Weeksellaceae > CALFIE01. The sequence continues at coordinate 27,034 of CALFIE010000080.1, forward strand.
ATAGAATGATATCACCTCTATCAAAAGTGATAGAAACTTGCTGTTCTACAGCGATATTTCGAGTGCCAATTCTTTGGGTTAAAGATAAATTTTCACAATTTAAAGACCATTTCAAACCTTTGGTAACCACATTTTCTGCAATCGGGAAAGGTACCAAAGAAATCATTTTTCCTTCTACCTCATCTAAAATTATAGATTTTGGCGCAAAAAAATAGGTGGAAAATTCATCATAAAAAGTAATTTCAAATTGATTTTTAAATAAAAAAGCAACGTGCAGATTGCCTAAAAAATGGTCTTGTTCACCACCACTTGCTCCATAAACGCACACTTTTTCTATATTTCTATTTTTTAGAATTTCCAGTGCTTTTTGGAAATCAGTAAAACCCTGATCTGGAGTATTGATGAATTTATCTTGATAAACATCCTCATCTTTTCCACTATGTGAATCAAAATCCCCAGAAATAAAATCGAGTTTTTCTAGCGGAAAATTCATTGATTTTAAATAATGAAAAGCTCCATCTGTACACACAATTACCTCATAACCTTCCAAATCAGGAAGATTTTTCGGCGGATTTCCGTTGATAAAAAGAAGGGCGGTTTTCAAATTTTTTTTGTTCATTTTTGAACACAACAAAGACGGCGTTCCTACAAATTTCTTTCAGATGGATTCCAAACTTCCTCTTGTTCACCTGAAATTTTAGATAAATATCTTGCCAAAACGAAGAAATAATCTGACAATCTGTTCAAATATTTTATGAGTTCTGATCGAACATCTTCAGAATCTTTAAGATACACTAAATTACGTTCTGCTCTTCTACAAATGGTTCTACAAACGTGAGCCAAAGCTGCAGTTTTACCACCACCTGGTAATATGAAAAACTTCAAAGGTTCTAGTTGTGCATCAAAATCATCCATCCAATTTTCAAGTTCGGTAATTTCTTTATCAGAAATCATTAGATCTAATCGGTTTTTACCATTACCTAAAAGCATTTTATCTGTAGGAGTGGCAGATTCTGAACCCAAAGTAAACAAATCGAACTGAATTTTTTTCAGTTGTTTAAGTACTTTTTCATCAGAAATTTCAGCTTTAGTAACGCCAATAAAAGAATTGAGTTCATCTATGGTTCCGTATGCTTCTACTCTTGCAGAAGCTTTTGAAACTCGGTTTCCTCCGTACAAAGAGGTTTCACCTTGATCACCTGTTTTGGTATAGATTTTCATTTTTTGATCGGAGTTTATTTCAAATTAAATGCCCAAAATTTTGCAATTTGATGATTTTTCAAAAAAATTTTATTCATTGAAAGAATCAGAGGTAAGATACACCAAACCAGAGATGGACTTGTTTTTAGCTGCTTCAATCACTTGTTCTTCAGAATTTTTTGCAGTAATTTCAGTTTTTTGGAATAGATAGCTATTGTTGGCAGATTTATCTATCATATTTCCGAAAATATATTCTATTTCAGAATTTGCGAGAGAGGAGAAGCCAATCTCATCAAAACCATAAATTAAGCGCAAATCTTTTTGATTCGGAAAATTATTTTCTACCACTTGTTGAAATTGTTCTTTGGCATCGAAATTTCCTCCCCAAATTGTATAGATATAATGTTTCTTTTTTGATTTGTTGAGGATGTCTTGGTACACAAAATTTTCACCAAGATAAGCTTCCCGCACTTGTGGATCGTTTGCTAAATCTTGGGGTAAACCTTCTTTCAGGATTCTACCTTCAAACATAATGTAGGTTTTGTGTGTGATTGCCAAAGTCTGTTGCACATTGTGATCGGTAATTAGAATTCCGATATTTTTATCTACCAAACTGCGCACAATTTTTTGAATATCTTCTACTGCAATTGGATCTACCCCTGCAAAAGGTTCATCTAACAAAATAAAATTAGGACTTGTAGCCAAACAACGTGCAATTTCTGTTCGTCTTCTTTCACCTCCGGAAAGCAAATCTCCTCGATTTTTCCTTACGTGTTGCAGAGAAAATTCCTCTATCAACTCATCGCATTTCATTTGTTGTTCTCTTTTGGAAAGATTGGTCAATTGCAAAACACCCAAAATATTATCTTCTACTGATAATTTCCTAAAAATAGACGCTTCTTGTGCTAAATATCCAATTCCTTTTTGCGCACGTTTATACATGGCATCATTTGTAATTTGGGTATTATCTAGAAAAATTTGCCCAGAAGTTGGTTTTACAAGACCAACAATCATATAGAAAGTGGTGGTTTTTCCGGCGCCATTTGGACCGAGAAGTCCCACAATTTCACCTTGTGATACTTCTACCGAAACACCTTTTACTACTTTTTTGGGACCGTAATCTTTAATTAAATTTTCTCCGCGTAGAATCATAAGTACAAAGATAATAATTTGCGGCAGACTGCCGATTACAATCTATTATTTTTAGGATTTTTTTTACCGCAAAAGAAACAAAAAAATAGATAGTAATTTAGATATACAAAAGGATATAAAAGTTAAAAAATCGTAGATTTTCAGTATGAAATCCTTTGGATTTCATACTTTTTTGTTCTCTAAAACTTGTATTATTCCTTAAAATTTAAAAATAAAAAATATCTCTTTTGTGACTTTTGTGGTAATTTTTTTGCAATGTAATATGTAAATTTTTATGGTTTTTGATCGATTTTCTCAATCAATAGTCAATCGTTTCAATCCAAAAGTACTCCCATTATAAATATTCAGGTCCACTTTTGCATTTATGCCTCTTACAATTCCATTTTCAGTAAATTGCCAAATTCGCCAATGGTCGTCTTCAGTTGGTTGCAACACATCATTATAATTGGCCAACCAAAGTGGATAATCATCAAACTCACCTTTTAGGTTATCACGATAGTAGTAATAATAGGTGTAAATTATGGGTTTTTCATCGTACTTTTCTTCTACAATTTTTAGCCAAACTTTGATATCCGAGATAAATTCCTCTTTGGATTTCCGAAACGGAATTTTTTCGATATCCAAAACTGGTCGCAGATCGCCCTCTTCTAATTTCACCGATTCCAGAAAATTATTGGCTTGCATTACCGGATCTTCATCTGCTCTGTAGAAATGGTAGGCTCCTCTTATCAGTTTATTTTTTTTGGCTAATTGCCAAAATTCATCAAAATTTTTGTCTTTTTTTCGATTTCCCATCGTTGCTCGCATCACCACAAATTCAAGCGGAATCGCACCATTTGCAATAGAAAGTGAGTCCCATTTTATATCTTCTTTGCGTTGGTAATGTGATATATCAAACCCGAAAGTTTTCCCGTTATATTCGGTAATAATTTTACTGATTCGTGCATTTTCTTGGGCAGAATTTTTCAATTTTTTGTGGATAAATTTCTCAAGATACATCGCATAATAAAAAGAAATTTTCTCTTTCAGATAAAACCCAGTGAAAACCAACATCATCGCAAACAAAATCAGCAACAAAACCTTTCTAAGTGAGGAATCTTTGCTTCTTTTTAGGTGCCAATTTCTTTTTTGAGTGCGTTTGATTTTGCGTTTTGCCATAGATGTTGCAAAACTAAAGAAAATCTGCGCTTTTTCTTCCTCAAAATTTATTTTTTTACAAAAATAGTTGTCGTTTCTGAGTGCTATTGGTAGCACCACGATTTCGTTACTTATGTACTTGCAGACCGGCTTCAGCCACTCGTTTTTTTCTGCCCAATTACCAATTTTTCATCAAAAAATTACTTTTGTAGAAATTGGGCAGAAAAAGAACTCAAACAATGGCAGAATCCGGGCTAAAAAGACGTTTCGGTGCTTCAGTCCGAAAAAAAAATCGTGAAATTTCAAATTTTTAGAACAATTTTTAGAACAATTAAAAGAAATACCTTTTTACTTAATACTGTTTTAAAAATCATTATTTTTGCAGTACATTATGGAAAAACGGGACAAAATCATCGTAATCGGAGGTGGATTTGCAGGATTGCAATTCGCCAAAAAACTCAATGGTAAAAAAGACAAAAAACTCATTCTCATAGATCGGGTAAATCACCATATGTTTCAACCGCTGTTTTATCAGGTTGCTTGTGGCAGGATAGAACCATCTAATATATCGTTCCCGTTTCGCAAAATTTTTCAGCGCTCCAGAAATGTGCAGTACAGAATGAGTGAGGTGCAGGAAATTATCCCCGCAGAAAACAAAATCATTACTACAGATGCTACCTTCAATTACGATAAACTCGTGATTGCAACAGGCTGCAAAACCAATTTTTTTGGTAATCAAAAAATGGAAAATCTTGCTTTCGGTATGAAAAATACGCAAGAAGCCATCTATATCAGAAATCATATACTCATCACTTTTGAAAAACTCATTATAGAACGCAAACATAGCGATGATGGTAACTGGAATTTGGTAATTGTAGGTTCTGGACCAACTGGTGTAGAATTAGCAGGTGCTTTTGCAGAAATGAAACGCGAAATTTTACCTCGTGATTATCCTAGAATGAATTTCAGCGACCTGAACATCATTCTGGTAAGTTCTACCGAAAAACCTTTGGCTGTAATGAGCGCCGAATCTCAATCCGAATCCGAAAAATACCTGAAAGATTTGGGTGTACATTTCCTGAGTGGAGAACGTGTGGTAGATTACGACGGCGACAAAGTTCAACTTGCAAGTGGAAAATCAATTGCCAGTAACAACGTGATTTGGGCAGCTGGAGTTACCGGAAATATAATTCCTGGTCTAAACCCCGAAATTAACCAGAAAAATAGATTTGAGGTCGATAGATTCAACCGAATAAAAGGTTACGACAATATTTTCGCAATAGGTGATATTGCTTATATGGAAACCGAAAAATATCCAACCGGACATCCTCAAGTTGCCAATGTTGCTATTAACCAAGGGAAAAATTTGGCGCAAAATTTTCTGAAAAAATCCGAAAAAGATTGGCAAGAATACGAATACAACGACAAAGGAAGTATGGCAACCATAGGTAAACACAGAGCTGTGGTAGATTTACCGAATTTCAAATTTCAAGGATTTTTTGCGTGGTATTTTTGGATGTTTCTGCACCTGATGCTGATTTTGAGTGTGAGAAACAAACTCTTCATTTTCTTCAATTGGATGTGGAGTTACCTGAATAAAGACTCTTCTCTCAGACTCATCATAGTCCCAAACAAAAAAAACATGACCGAACAATGAGGATAGATATTATAAGCGTTTTACCCGAATTGATGGAAAGTCCATTCCAAACCTCGATTCTGAAACGTGCCGCCGAAAAAGGTTTGGTAGAAGTGCATTTTCATCAACTCAGAAATTTTGCCAACAACAAACATCGCCAAATAGACGATACTTTGTACGGAGGTGGAGCTGGAATGGTGATGATGGTAGAGCCATTAGATTTGTGCATTTCTCAACTTAAATCTGAAAGAACGTACGACGAAATCATATACCTAACTCCAGATGGTGAAACACTGAATCAAAAAATTTGTAACACCTTATCTTTAAAAGAAAATTTTATTTTTTTGTGCGGACATTACAAAGGAATCGACCAGAGATTACGCGAATTGCACATTACCAGAGAAATTTCGATTGGTGATTATGTACTTACTGGTGGCGAATTGGCAGCTTGCGTATTGGCAGACTCTATCATTCGACTTTTACCAGGTGTTTTGAATGATGAGCAATCTGCACTTACCGATAGTTTCCAAGACCAGTTGCTTTCTCCGCCAATCTATACAAGACCCGAAGAATACAAAGGTTTGAAGGTCCCAGAAATTTTGTTGAGTGGGAATTTCCCAGAAATTGAAAAATGGAGACACGACCAAGCCGTGAAAATTACCCAAGAAAAAAGACCCGATTTGTTGAAATAATTTTTGTAAAATGTACAATGTATAAAGTATAATGTACAAATGATTTTCTTGCGAAAATCAATTCTTTATTTCAAAATTAGCACAAAAAAATCCCTGAATTTTTTTGAAATTCAGGGATTAATATATTTATAAAAGAAGGAAATTATTTTACCATCAGTTTTTCAACTACGGTTCCTTTGTTGGTTTTCAATTGAACCAAATACATTCCTGCTGGTAATTTTGCGCCAAACAAAGTTTGGTCTCCGAAATCTTGATTGATTTTATAGGATTTCAGTGCTTTACCTGACATATCAAAAATGGTTACTACTCCATTTTTTGCATTGGTATATCTTATTTTTATTGCTCCGTTTATAGCAGGATTTTCTAAAATAGTAAGTGAAAGCGCATTTTTATCTTTAGTAATTTCAGAAGTTCCTAAAGCAAGACCATTACCAAAAATTCTAAATTCACCTGGTTCCAAAGTTACCGGATTGGTTGTATTGGTAACTGCTAAAGGAGAATTATCCATCAAATTGTACCAAGTACCTGTATAAGGAAAATTTGGCACGATATTTTGAGTAACCAAAGTGAAATTAGCCAAAATCACGACATTTTTAAGAGATGTGCTTGGTAATGCATCATTCCAAATAAAAATTCTAGGTGTCAAATTACCAGATTGTACTGTAAATGTTTTGGTGTCGAACACTGGATTTGCTAATCTAATTTGCAAAATTTTCGCCCAAGTATCATAGATGCTTTTTCTTACTAAATCTTGGTCATAAAACATTGCAAATGCTGATGTTTTCGGATCTAACTTACAATCACCAGGAATGGAATCCGATTGATTATTGATAGCACCATTGGAACAAGTAAAGATACTTTTATCATATCCTAATTCACCGAATTGCCAAATCATTTTCGGACCAGGAACCGTCAAAAATACTGCTCCATATGCTTTTTGTCTGGTAAGAGCTGTAGCTAAATCTTTAACATCATAACTTCCATTAGTAGCACCATAAGCCAAATTTTTGAACATTAATCTTTCTTCATCGTGACTTTCACCATAGCTATTTGCTCTTCTATCAGAAAAAGTGTGGGCTTCATAATCTACACGACTGAAATTACTATAACCAGATTGCCCCATTGTATTTTCGTTATAGGTACTATTTTGTATATCCCACATCAATACTCCTTTTCCTTCAGAAAGTCTATAATCTGCCCATTGTTTTTCTTCGGAATCAATTCCTAAATGTTCAAAAATTGCGATAGAAGTCGGATCGAAACTCCATTGTGCATCAACATAACCTTTCAAAATATCTACACGATCTTGCTGGTAAGCATTGGTACAAGTTTGGTCAGATGAAGTACAAGCTTGGGTAAAACCTTTAGTAAGATCCCATCTGAAACCATCAATTTTATATTCGGTAATCCATTGTTCTAAAACTCTAGATACGTAATATTTAGTTTCGGATTTAGAATGATTCAAATCATAGAACACGCTATAAGAATGCATAGCTGTTTGATTAAAATAAGGATTATTAGCAGCAACATCACCATAACCACCATTTGTACTCGTAGACCAAAGTCGCTCAATTGGAGATCTACCAGTTGCATGATTAAGTGCAATATCTAAAATTACAGCTATGCCATTTTGGTGACATAAATCTATAAATTCTTTTAATTTTTCTGGAGTTCCGTATGCTTTATCTAAAGCATAATGGAAGCCTGTATTGTAACCCCAAGAATTATTACCATCAAATTCCATAATTGGCATTAATTCTATGGCATTTATTTTTAAGGATTTTAGATAAGAAATTTTGTCAATCATAGATTGCCAAGTTTGTTCTGTGGTAAAATCTCTTACCAATGCTTCGTAAACAATTAAATTTTGTTTTTCTGGTTTAGTAAAATTGGTAACAACCCAAGGATAAACTGAAATCCCAGTTTGTACTACCGAAACATCATATTGTTGACCAGCAGGATATACTGGTTTGTTAGGATAGGTTGTAGCAGAAATATACGGATCATCATCTGGAGACAAAACCAATCTAGAAAATGGATCAGCTACTTTAATACCATCATTGGTTCTATATTGGAAAGTATATACTTGTTGAGCAGTTAAACCGGTGATTTCTATCCAATATAAATTTGCATCGGTATCATCTCTTTTCATTAAATAATTTGAACTTACTGTCCAATTATTAAAACTTCCGATTACATGTACAAATGTTTTATTAGGCGCATAAATAGCTAAGCCAACTTTGGTAGGATCTGCAGGATCATAATTGATACCTTGTCTTATATAGGCAGGTTTTGCAACAGTCTGTACACTTGGAGTGAGAGCAAGTGTAAAAGAAGAAGTTAAAACTGAATTGTCAGCAGGATTGGTTACTGTAAGAATCAGATTGGTATCTTCATTTACGGTATAAGGATAGAAAATACTGGATACTCCATTACTTGTGTAGACTACAGTACCATCAGATTTTTTCAAAACATAATTGGCAGCTATAGAAGTTGAATAGGAAATAGGATAAGAACCTCCGTTATTTACAAAAGTGGTTGTTCCACTATTAGGACTGGTTGCAGTAAATTGAAGTGTCCCAATATTTAAATAAATATCCTGGGATTTTTTATCACCAGTTCCATCTAGTGCTTTTACCAGAAATCCCATTTTATTGATTCCTGTTCGGTTAAAAAAAGTATTCGGAACAAAAGTCATAGTATATGTATCTGTTCCTGAATTATACGTGAATTTGTTTGCGGTATTAGATGCAGTCCAAGTTCCATTAGTAGGACAGTCCATACTAGTATTGGTAGCAGTATCATAAGACCACGCCCAAATATAGAGAGCATTGTTGGTAATTCCCCAAGTTGATTCATTGATGCTGCTACCATTAATAGTAATCGTAACCGATTGATCTTCATTAAAAGAAGAAGGTGATACAGAATAGGTTGCTGTTTGCTGTTGCGCAAAACCAAAAATCTGTGTCAAAATTATTAAAAAAAATGTATAATATTTTTTCATTATAATGTTATTTATAAAAATTT